>NZ_JAEHBK010000033.1:0-38168 GCF_016483685.1 Bacillus cereus group sp. N8
TCCAATTATAGAAATAGGGATATATCTATATTGAGAGAGATTATAATAGTGATATGCAGTACATACAAAAGAAGCAGCAATTGTTCAGAGACATCCCTTATACCACCATTTCTTATAATAAAAGTAGAGGGACAGGGAAATATCTGATTATAGAAATAGGGATATATCTATATTGAGAGGGATTATAATAGTAATATGCAGTACATACAATAGAAGCAGTAATTGTTCAGAGACATCCCTTATACCACCATTTCTTATAATAGAAGTAGAGGAATAGGGAAATATCCAATTATAGAAATAGAGATATTTCTATATTATGAAGGGGATTATAGCCGTGATATCAGGACTACCTTATTTTGACACTCCCATCCCTAAAGGGGAAAGATGACTTATGTCAGTGGGATCCGTACTATCAAAACCAAGTCTATTTTTAGATGTCAAAAAACCAAAATAAGATTGTGATACCGTACGAATTTCGTATTAACCGTAGGAAATACGGGATTAGCCTAATAGGATAACCGAAGGATACTTTGGTGTTAAGTGGGGGCTAGTTCAATTCAACAGATTTTTAGGTCACACAATTATAAGAAGACCTTAGGATTATACCTAAAGGTCTTCTTTATTAGTTAGAAATCGAGCTCTTCGTTATCTTCTTCAGAAATCCCACCAAGTACTACCCTGGCGTCAATAATTTTACCTTCTTGCAATATGGGCTCCTCTGTTTTTAAATCTTCTTGTCTCTGTGCGGAAACAAATCTATTAGTAAGCAAAATATCCAATTTATTCTCAACTGTATCTAAAAGATGTAATCTCTGTTCTACATTATCTAATTTCTTCAGTAGTTGCTCATAACGTTTTTCATTTTGTACCAGTTCAACAACAAATGCTGTTAATTGTCTACCATTAGCTTTTTCATTAAGGATCCTATATACATCTTCAGGCATATTATCAGCATGTAATGCCATTTTTCTATTTTTAGCCATTATCAGCACGTCCTTTTATTTTAAGCTAACTGGCCCTTCATTTCATCAATTACTTTTAATTCTAGTGCAGTTAGATTAATTGTACGTGAAGTTGGAGCAAATACTTCTTTGTCGCTATTTTGAATAATATCGTTCAAGAAGAAGTGATTGTTTTTAGCAGCCATTTCAGACATATGATTCAATAAAGCGAGACGGATGTAAGGTTCTAAAACTGGTGCTTCTCCTCCGATATAAATGAATTTCAATACTGTATTCGTACTAGATGGGATGAATACATCAAGAATTTTAGCTACTAAAATTCTTGCATATTCTTTCAGCGCCTCTACAATTTCATTTGTAAAATCATATTCTTCACCAGTATTTTCATTCGATAGTACATACTTTTGTACTTTATAATTATTAACTATAAATTTCTCTAATGTTCTTAAATCCTTAAAGTATTGAATCAATTTTTCTTTTCTAAAGCGTTCTAGGTATCCTAAGAATGGCTCAATATCGATAACTTGGAAAGAATCTCTGTGCTTAGGTGTAGTAAGTCCTTTACCTAATCGTACAGCATCTGTAGAACCGCCACCAATGTCAGTTAAAACTACTTCATAGTCATCGAATCTCTCAGATTCATATCGCTTTTCAATACTAATTACATTTGTATTCTGATCTTTTGAAACCATTTTATATTTTAAAGAATGTCTAGCAACTTCCGATTCATTTCTACATTTTGCTGAATTGACTGTAATAATTAGTTCTTTCTCCATTCCTGGTGTTAACACTTTAACTTTATGTTCACCAATAAATCTTTCTTCCATCTTTTTATGGGCAATGCTAAATTTCTCTTCGCGTTTTAAAAGCCAAATTGGAAGCATCATACTCATGTGTTCAATTTCAACTTCATTATCTTCTTGATCAGCATTAAGGGCATGATAATATGCAATTGCTCCTAAAAAGCATACGTATGGGATAGGACTATTTATTTTATCGTGCATCTTATTTACATGTGAGTTTGCTAACTGATTATCTTCAGCCAATTGCCCAACTAAATAGTAAGACTCTTCACCTTCGATTTCAGTGGAAATTAGTAATCTATCCAGTAAATCTTCTGGTTTAGAAATACGATCAACAAGTAAATCCTCAGCTTGTTTCTTTGAAATCTTAACTACATTCGTTGCAAGTTCAATATAATAACCATCAACCATGAAATTATTAAAACTATTTCCGAAATCCGCTACTTTTCTTCCAATTTTCATTTATAATTCCCCCTTTATACATTAAGTACGACTTAAGTACTACTTTTGATTATGCTTTAGCGCATTTAATCAAAAATAAGAACATTTTAAATAATAAGTACGACTTGAATCGTACTTATTATTTAATTAACCTATATACTTAAAAAATTCAAAATAAACAAGGAAATACCTTCTTTCAAACGAATTAAACACATAACAGTTAGACGCCGACATGTCGAACATAAATGATGATGAATAACAGTAAAATAGCAACATGACCGACATGAATGATGGTCAATAACGATACAATGACAACATGACCGACATGGATGATGGTCAATAACGATACAATGACAACATGACCGACATGGATGATGGTCAATAACAATATAATGACAACATGACCGACATGGATGATGGTCAACAACAATGTAATGACAACACGACAAACATGGATGATGGTCAATAACAATATAATGACAACATGACCGACATGGATGATAATCAATAACAATGTAATGACAACGTGTCGGACATCGATAACAACAAATGACGATGAGGGGAGGACGATGGAATGGATAGGGAAGAACCTTATAAGAAAACATATTCCCTTGCAGATATAGCAAGGATGCTTGGGAAGCCACGGACAACCCTTCAGGCCTGGCGGGATCAATTCAAACCATACTTACCAACCGTCGCTGGGACGAAGGGGCGAACGCTGAGATATGAACAGGAATCATTAGAGCTTTTTAAATTAATTGCTAATATGAAAGATGCACAAGAGCCACCAGAAATAATAGAACAGGTGTTAAAACAAAATGTAGATTATATTGTAGTAGAAGAGAGTGATGAAGACAACGAAATAACGAAACCAATTATTCAGACGATGTATGAGAGTATGAAAGAGGTTTCTATATATTTTCAAGAACAAAAAGCTATGAATATGGAACTTTTAAAACGCATAGACAATTTAGAACAAACTAATCAAACACTAACGAACAAGATTGATGAACAGCAAAAGACTATTGATAGAAAAATAAACAGTAGAGATCAGCAGTTATTAGAAGTGGTTCGAGAAATACAAGAAACCAAGAAGTTAGTTGCGTCTTCTCAACAAGAAAAATCATGGTTCGCTAAACTATTTAAAAAATAACTTAAATGATACGTAAAAAAGTAGGGGAGCTTGTAAAAACATACAAGCTTCCCTACTTTTTTTGTAAATTTGATATATTTCCCCAAATAGTCACAAAAATTAAGAAACAGTATTCTGTCGGAAAATGATAAAGAACATACTTATAATGTTTCCCCTTTAGGATAGAATACTGTATTTATTAAATCTTGTTTAAAAAATAAAATCATTATAAACATTAGAATCTATTTTAGAGATGTTAGGCTAGCTGTATCAAGGGAATCAAGATTTTATCTTAGTAAATTCCAAGGTTAATTTATGAGTAAATGATAGAATCTTCAGTTTCATATAAGTGGAATTTCATACCTGCATAATTTAGAAAAAGAGAAATAATTATAAGATCTGAGGCGCTTTTTGAAATTCTTTTTGATGAAAAATAGTACGTTGCTAGGAGATTATAAGAATACATGACAAATAGCCTTGCTAATTATATTATTTTTGAGCAAAGCTAAGTTTTAGATGTTTTTTTTAGGGCTTTAGAGCGCCCATTTTTTGCAGAATGGAATCCATTTTCTTGTTATTAAGCCAATCTATAATTGGAAGTTTGCTTTCATATTTTTGTGCATGTTCCATGTTAGTTAAGGCTTCTTTCGCTTCATAATCGTTACGCTCTGTTCTTTGTTTAGATTTTTCAGCGAACATTTTCATAAAATGAGCAGGATTACTTATTTCAGCTTGATTATACTCAAACCATTCAACGCATTTTTCAAAATCCCATCTTTGATAACGATCAATTCTTTTCGGCATTCTTAAGGCTATAGTATAAGCGTCCTGTTCTGTTAAATATGTCACTGGTTGACTTGTTATATAGCGATATGCCTTTTTCTGATCTTCACTTAAATAATCATTTGAATCTTGTGATCTATCAATAGCATTTTGTGAATTAGTATTTGATCTTTCTAGTTCTTCAAAATTTAAAATATCTATGCCATTAGATAAAGTACTCTTTTCCTCATGTTTGGATTCAATAACTTTTTTAAAGAGTTTTTTCTTTAAAAATTTTGTGAAAGTAGAACAGACATCAATTGCTACAGCCCATTTCAGCTTGAAATATTCAATGATTTTTAAATAATTGTTATGTAAAGTTAAAATGTAAATTGAAGGGGCAATTTTACCATGTCTTCGTACTTTGATTTGTTGGCACACTCCCAAGTCTTGTAGCCAATTAAACACGTAGTTAATAATTGGTTTTGAAATACCTGATTTTTTGCTGATATGCTCTTGCTTTACTTGAGAATACCCTTCTTGTACTAAATACGATAAAACAGTTTCGAATGCCTCATATTTTCGTTTGGTAAGATAATCTTTTGTGGTAACACCTTCATATTCTAGGACAATATTATCAATATAAGTAGTAACTTTCTTGATTGCTTGATTAATAGCCCCAGGTGTTTTGGGTAAGTGTTTGATTCGGGGACTTAATTCGGTTTTTGCTCGCCTGAGCAAAAAATTGTGCAATAACACGGAAAAAACCTCCTATTTTTTCCACCACAAATAAATAAGAAAACAGAGGTTTTATATTCACATAGTATGTACCTTATGATATAATTTTAATATCAAGCATGATATTAAAAAAAAACACGTACATTTGTAGTGTGAATTAAAACCCTATCTTTTGGAGTTTTTAATTGGATCCGGTCGCCAAACTAGAAACCAATTAAAAACTGGACGGTGGGGTTTTTTTTTGTTTTGGTTTATAAAACCTACGTACATAGATAAGTTATTTATATTCTACAATTCCGTTTGGAGAATATCAACACTTAAAGTTCATATTTAATGTTAAAGAGAAAAATATAGTTAAAATTATTATTCATTTGTCCATAAAAAACTTAATATTCTGTCTATTAATGAGAAAAATCTGGAGTTTTTTGATATGGTATAATCGCCTTAAATGTATATATTTCTGAATATTTTATAAACTGAACTGAATACAGCTGAAACAGAGGTGAATATATATGAAGAATCTAGCAAAAGAAATTGATGATTACATATCATTTAAAAATATGACATACACAGACCTTGCAAAAGAGGTTGGTGTTGCTAAATCAACCATTTCAAATTACTTTAACAAGAATAATGCGTTATCAGTATATACTTTTTCTAAAATTATATATATTGTTTTTGAAGAGGATAAAGATAAGCAAGAACAAATGATTATCAATTATTTAAGTGCTTTAAAAGATAGAATGAATATAAATGTAAAAGTTGCATTTGCAATTGCACATTTAAATGATTATTTGAAATTAATGAAGTTTCTTTCGCGACTATGCGAGAAAAGTGAAGACATTGAAATGAGGCGATTGGAAAAGGTTTTCAGTTTATATATTGCTCGTTTGGATGGAGAGAATGTTAGAGGTTTATATTTAGATATCGAGAAAGCTAGAACCATGACCAATAAAAAAAATTATGATATAGAAATCTATTGTGACATACTTAGCATGCTAATTTTATGTGATTTAGGTGATTTTGGATTGATGGAAGGATATAAGATTAGGATTGAAAATAATATGAAATTGGTGACTAATAGTTATTTAAAGGATTTATATTATTTTTGGGTAAAAGAACTATGGAGTTATTCGCTTTTAAGAAAAGATATGGGTAAAGATTTTGAAGAAAATAGTACATATTTAAGGGCATATAGAGATCTAAAATTTTTCCCGGTCATGGAAGCATTTTTGAATATTAGGCGTGGAGAAAGTTACATGTTCTCTGATTACAATAGGTCTTTAAAATTCTTTTTGGAGGCTTTAAATATATTGAGTGGGGCGAAAGAGAGTTTAAAATTTGCAATAGCGTTAAACAATATCAATTTTATTAGAATTGTCTGGTGGAAAGATATAGATAAAATAGAATTTAATAAACTTCATCCGGCTGAATTTGCACTTTTTTTAATTAAGGAAGGGAAAAAAAGTGAAGCTATAAGTATATTAGAAAAAATTGAAACTCAAAAAGGGTACTTATCAGCATTGCAGACATGCTATATGGGGATGGCTAAGGATGATTTAGCATTAATAAAGAAATCTATTAATATGTTTAAGTCAAATAATGATTTCTTGTACGGGAAATTTGCAGAAGGAGTATATGAAGAATATGTAGAAATTGTAATGTAGTTTTTACAGAAAGAGGCGAATAGAGTGAAAAAGTTATTTGGATTGATAGTAGTTACCGTACTTTTGATAACAATAGTAAATGGTTTATTAGATAAATTTGTAGCGCATCAATGGCATTTTAAATATAAACATGTTGATAATCAATTTGTTTCTTATATGAATGTAGATCCTAGTGGAGGATATACGAATTTATTTGAATCACATGAATCTAATTTGAAATATACAGTTAATAAAGACATAATGAATAGAATGGTTGATCCCGGTGGTGGCGGCTGATTCTTCATCTTGTTTATTAAAAAAAGACATCGTTTAAACGGTGTCTTTTGTGCTTTTATAAAATGTTTTATAAATTTCTAAATAAGGAATTGCGAAATTTATGTGTCTAAATTCACAATCTGAAAATGGAGGGATAGACATGAAATTAAGTATATATGAGCTTACAGAGATTATAAAAGAGATGGATTTACAAACATTTGGTGAAATTATTGAATTATGTTCAGAATATAGCTGTAAAGAAGAATAAGAGAGTCTCAATCGTAGGGACCCTCTATTCTTCTTTATCAATTTCCATCTTTAATTTGCTTGCATATTTTAGTAATTCTTCTTCAATTCTAGGTTTGTGTTTATCTGGAACGCTCATGTACTTTTCATAAAGCAGTCGTGCTAGACGTTCAACAGGATCTTCTCCCTTTATAGTATTTAATAATTCTTTATCAGGGATTTCACTCTTTAATAAAGAAGCTGTATTAACGTCAAAATAATTTGCGATTTCTTCTAATTTGTTTAGGCGTGGTTTTTTTTCTCCAGTTTCCCAACTAGAAACAGTCCTATACGTAGTTTTAAGATCTTCCGCCATTTCTTTGCGATTTACTCCTTTTAAAGCCCTTAATTTCTTTATGTTTTTTCCTAGTACGTTTTCTTCAATTCTCATATAAGTTATCACTCCAATTTTAAACAAGTAGATTTTAAGAAGAGTCTTCACATCTTACACCCAAAGTGTAAAAAACAGGAACTTTAAGTGTTGACTTTAGGCTAAAAGACGAATAAACTGTAAATAAGGGGGGAGATATTTGACAGTTCTAAGAGAAATTCGTGAATCACAGGGCTATACAATTAATGATGTTTCAAACGGTTCCAAAATTCCAGTCAGTACTTTGTATGATGTAGAATCAGGAAGAAAAGGTCTGATTTCTAGTCGTGCAAAAAGTATTGCGGATTTTTTGGAAGTACCTATCGAGAGCCTCTTTTTCGCAACATACTATCGGGCAAGGTTGGAATAAAGCAATGCTTAGTAATATACAATTATACATTTATATTTTAAATCAGTAATGAAGAAAAGGTACAATATTATTTTTATTTTTTTAGTTTTTTAATCTTAAAATTCTGATTTTTCAGCAAAAATGTATATCATTTGGGTAGCTATTAGTCATGTTGAAACGTTCGCACTAGAAGGATACTTGATTAACGAAGAAACACTCTCTTTTGAAATCCAAGAAGATGGTGAAATTATTAAGCACATGGTGAAGGATTAGAAGCAGCCGACACCATCAACACCACATCAACCGGAACAACCACAAAAAACAGAACAACTAAAAGTAACAGATAAACCTGTTACACCACAACAGATTATTACAAAACCGCTACTCGGAAAAATATCAGGGAAAGTAGAAAAATTAGAAGATAATCTCCCTACAAGGGGAGGGGAAGCTGAGAATCCTCATTTGAAATGGATTGGCTTTGCATGTATCGTCCTTGTCTTAATAGGATTCCTATTTGCAATAAAAAATCGTACAAAAGCAGAATGAGGCCGAAAAGGAGATAAAAGGTAGTGACTGGAGTCTATGTCGGTAAAGCGAAAAATTTAGGGGAACTTGGGGAAGAAATTGGGCGGCGCAAAAGTTCCTAGCTTTCTAAAGAACTGATGTTTCGCTAATCGCCATTAGATAAAAAAATAGGGAGGAGCATCGTACATGTTAGGTGTAGCGAAGATGTACACAAGGATGATTAAAATGCTGAGAGGACTGGATGGAGGGGATATGATTCCTGGTGTCATAAAAGCTCGATTTGGTGCTTATAGATCGGTTATAGAAAGATTGAACGAGGCAACTGATAATTTTATTTTTATTTTTGATACGAAAGGCATGTTTTATAAAGATACACATAAGGAGAAGCAAAAACAAGGATATCACATACTCAAGCATGAGCTATTTGTTGGTTATGAAACACTTCAAATTGATAGGTATCAAAAAGTAGTTGTTTATATTGGTGTAGAAACAGAACAAAGCACTTATGAAGAAAGAGGGGAAGCATTATCGAACTTTCTTCAACATCTAACAGAATGCAAGAATATAAGACCAATTCACCTGGTACTTCATCAATATGATTTGTACCCAATCCCTCATATGGAGCAGTTTTTAAGAGAAAGCGCAACATACCACATTCATCATTCAATCGTAGTTGAATCTCAATCCGCATTACAGCACATATACGGAAAAGAGGCAGCGCAACGTATCATAACCTCGTATAACACAACAATCCTAGCATGATATAAGGCACTCGTTCACTATTTTATCCTATCTAGATGGCTAGAAAACTAAACAAGGGAGAAGCGCTTTTCTCTCTTTTTTATCCAAAATAGGAGGCGTTCATATGGGAAAAGAACAAAGGCTCACATTCTATGATATTGCCGCATCACAAGCTCATAGTGTCAAAACTTTTGATGGAAAAACATACGAACTGAAAGGTGCAATCGCAATTGAAAATAGCACAGGAAGCATTGAAAAGGTAGCTCAAATTTATTATCAAGTGCGTTCGGTTAGAGATGAACATCAAAATTTAATTGCAAAACGGAAACATAAACAAGCGGAATTAGTAGCTGTAAACCAAAAGTGTAAATAAAAAAAGCGATTTTGAAGTGTGCTGAGAACATAGCACAAAGTAATTTGCTCTTTGACAATTTAGATATATATTACGTATGTCTTTCTTCCTTAAAGTAGTGATGTAGAAGGATGATATATGGCAAATATATATGCGTGCCTCCCTTCAAAAGGTCACTAGAGGGGATAGGTATACGATTATCGTTGGATGAGTAAGATCGTAAAACTCATCTGTGACCACTGGGAAATGCATTGTATCAAAGATCTGTTTGTGTCAGTAATCGTGAGGAATATCCCATGTTGACATTCTGAAGAAGCGAAGAACATTACAAACAATAGATACATAAGGTTCTACGTTCACGCCAAAATACGTAGTGCGGTATTGGGCATATAGAAGCTAGGTCGGGATTAGTCTCTATACGCATGCTAATACAGGGTTCGTCATTCCAGCCATAAATGATATTTCCATTTTCTATCCTATTTTCCTATAAATATTATAAAGTAAAAACGGATGTTGAAGTTAAAATGTGTCTCATCACACTTCAAAATCGCTTATAAAAATATGGCATAGGGAGGAACAAATATGAGTCGTAAAGGGTGGATTATATCCGCTGTTGTTGGACTATTAATTGCAATTGGTATTGGTTCAACATTTGTCTTTAGCTCTGGAAAAGGGGAAGTAATGGAACTTAGTCCTTTAGAAATGAAGAAGTTCATGAGTGAGGATGGAACAGGTTTTGTTATGTTGAATAATGATAAAAAAACAAGAGAAGATATACTCTTTAAAGTTGGGAAATTAGCAAAACAAAACAATATCCTGGTGAAAGAATTATTTGGAGGTAGAGAGGATGTACCAAGAACAAGTAATCAGCACGACTTCGGCTTGTCACAAAAGCGTGATACCCTTGCTTACTATGAAAAAGGACAGTTGAAGAAAGCAATAAAGTTTGAAGAGATTAAACCGTCTGAATTTGAAAAAGAAGTAGGATTCTTTATTCAAAATTGCAAAGAGCAATACCAGAAGTAATCACATAATCATTGAAAGGTGGTGATACAGTGGCGATTACACAGAAGGAATTAAAAAAAGAAAAAGAAATGGTAGCAAACCTATTAAAAGCCAATGGTCAGGATTATAACCATTGGCTTCATTTACATCATCAGAAATGTATTGAAGAAAATCAAGATTTAGTAATGAAAGCTTTACAAGCATATAAGGCAGCACCAACCGAAGTAAAGGAAGACAGCAAACCAAATGAGTCAAGTCAGCTTAGCAACGTATAAGAAGCCAAAAATGAAAAGGGAGTGAATGTATATGTTTGAAACAATAGCTCAAATGTTAGTGTTAGGTGATGCGATGGATGGTCTAATTAATACGGGTAATTCATTTATTACTTGGATGCAAAGAGGAGCAATGGTGAGTACAGCTATTGTATTTTGCTGGGGCGCTTATCTATTAATTTGGGGTGGTGAACGAGGAAGACATAAATGTATTTGGTGGTTTATTGGTGGGGCAGCCGGACTCGTTATCGTAATGGGATGCCAATACTTAGCAGAGAGCGTAAATAGTAATGTAAAATTTGGTCAAATTTTATTCCCGTTCCTTTGGATGAAATAGTGAACAAATATAAATAAGGCAATGAGGAAGCTATGCAAAGGGTATGGCTTTTTTTGTTGCCCTTTTTTCACGAAATTCGAATTTTATAAAAATAGATTTGAGGATAATCCTTATAAATAAAAGCTCCACTCTCAAAAGGATGATAGTAGAGCCTGTGGATGAAATTACTGAGTTCTTGGGATGGTGAACATCAGCACATAAATAATATCATGAGTATTTAGAAAAAACATTGAGTAAATGTTTCCGATTTTTCAAATTATAGTTAATTGTTTTTCAATAAACAAAAGCGCTATTTTAAACGATTTGGAAAGTTTATATACAATTTAAATTAAATAGAAGAAGGGAGAAGCTATGTTTGTCATTTTTCAAAGTAGTAATGGAACAGAAATTGAGTCAGGTAGGCAATATTCATTTTATGAAGCTTATATCGTAACCAAACGATTAGAACGTGTTTATAGAGAAGCCGGGAGACAAGAACATATTGATTTTGATTTGTTAGATGGTCACTGTAATGAAATCTATAACGGTACATTATCACTCGGTTCAAGATATGCGGATCACATTTTTGATCACATTTCTAAAAAAATGAATGTGATGCAATTAGATCCAGAACAAGAGGAACAAAAGAAGGAGCTGTTAGAAACGTTAGAAAGGGAAATCAGTGATTCTCCTTTTCATGAAGAATATGAATATCAAGAAGAATTACCAGGAAGAAAGGAGGAATCCTCCTATAGTCCATCACATGAAGTGAAAACACAAGTAAAGCCTGAAAGGGAAAATAGAAAAGGATTCAAGATTATTGCGAGTGTCATAGGAAGTGTGGTGTTAATTGGAGCTGGTGCCATATTTACCTTTAAACTATTCTCTTCCAATACGGTTTCGAGTGTAAATGCTGGTTCTGAACAATATGTAGTAAAAGGGTTACAACAGGCAGCCATTCAACAGTATGGAGAAGCTGTTAAATACTTTGATAAGGTCAATTACACAGAATTAAATAAAGATAGTCAGAAGGCAGTTTTATTTACTTATTTATTGAATGGAAAGGCAAATAAGGCATTACAGTATGAGCCGAAATTTGCAGAAAGTGTGGTTGCTTATTTTATCGGGATAGACAATATGAATAAAATCAATGAAATTGATGTTAAAAATGATGTAATCGACTTTGAAAAGGCAGCGCTTAATAAAAAATATGAAGAGGTAATCAAGCTTAAAGGGAAAGTCAATATGGATGGTAGGCGTGAAAATATCATTGTTGAAGCCTTTGTAAATCTAAAAAAATATGAAGATTGTTATTCTTTTGCCAAAACGCAAGGAAACAAAGCCTTGATGAAAGAGGTCAAAGAATTAGAGAAACGGGATGTTCAACAATCTACGATAAGCGAAGAGGAAAAGAAAGCTAAGATTGAAAAGATTGATAAAGATCTAAAGGACATCTAAGGAGGAAAAGCTAGCATGCCATTAAATTATGAGAATCTGTATAAAAAAATGGGAATTGTTTTTCTTGGTGGGTCATTAATATTGAGTACTATGGGGTGTAGTGGGTTTGGAAGTAAGGAATCTTCAAAAAGTAAGTCAGCTATTACAAAAAAAGCAGATAAAAGTAAGCCGGAGGAGAAGAAAGCAAATCTGAACAAACAAGATTTTGAAGCAATTACAGAGAATGCAATTCAAAGTAAAGATAATGAGGTTGCTTATGTGCTAGATGAGCTTGATAAATCAAAAATTAATTTCAAAGATAAATCTATTGTAAGTAATCTTCAAAATGGCGATGAAACTACTTCTCGTGTTCTAGCACTCTTTGATAAAGAAACAACGGATAAAACGCTTCAAGATACGACGAAAGATAGTGTGATTGCAGCTATTACAGATAATAAGCCACAAGTAATCGTGAACGGAGATCATTTTGCGTTTGGCGATCAAAATATTGATTCTTCAGTAGCGAGTATAGGAGATATTCTTCCACCAGAGAAGAAGCTAGATGAAATTGTGAATCCACCAGTTACACCGGAAGGTGAAAATGGCGGTATGGAAAATCCAGGAACAGAGAAACCAAAACCGCCAGTAGATCCACTAACAGAATCAGAGAAACCAAAACCGCCAGTAGATCCACTAACAGAATCAGAGAAACCAAAACCGCCAGTAGATCCATCAACAGAACCAGAGAAACCAAAACCGCCAGTAGATCCACCAACAGAACCAGAGAAACCAAAACCGCCGGTAGATCCACCAACGGATCCAGAAAAGCCGAAGCCACCAGTAGATCCGCCAATGGATCCAGAGAAACCGAAACCACCAGTAGATCCACCAACGAATCCAGAGAAGCCAACAGAATTAAATAAACAAGAGTCAAAATCAGATGTAACGGTTTAAAGGGGGATTCGCTTCCCCATGTATAAGGATAAAATCTCAATTATATATAAGTTAGCTGAAAAAAAAGTACTCATTCCATTGAGTACTTTTTTATTTGTTGGAATGTTTTTAATCGCTAATTTTTTACTCAGCTTATCTTTAGAGCTGATAGAAACAACATTTAGTGATTTATTACACCCAAAACCATTTCATATGGAGGTAGGATTTCTTTTTCGGATGCCAATTGCAGAACATCCAATTTACTACATGCTTGTTTTCCTTGTAGTAATTGGAACCATTGCAAGAACAATATACAAACTGAAATCTTCCTTTAAAAATTTAAATAATCATGAGAAAGGATCTAGTCGCTTTACAACAGTTGAAGAGCTGAAAAAGCAATATCGAGCCGTACCAGAACGAGAGAAATCATTTAAAGGTGGCGGTGGTGTTGTTATCTCTCGACTAGGTGACAAAGTATTCATTGATGATAGCCCTGTAAACAATTTAATCATTGGTACAACTCGCTCTGGTAAAGGGGAAACCTTTGTGTTTCCTACAATTGATGTCTATTCTAGAGCGGAAGATAAACCATCTTTAATTTTTAACGATCCTAAAGGCGAGTTATTCAGTGCATCGAAAGAAACGCTGGAAAAACGGGGATATCACATTGAAGTGTTAAATTTATTAAATCCTTTGGATTCGATGAGTTATAACTTATTACAGCTAGTCAAAGATGCCTATAAAGATGGAGATTATTCAACAGCCCAAGCGTTATGTAAAACACTTTCTCACACCTTGTATTACAATCCAACTGTAAAAGATCCTTTTTGGCAACAGTGCGCTATGAGCTTGTGCAATGCCATGATATTAGCAGTTACAGACAAATGTATTGCAGAAGGAACAGAAGAAAAGATCACAATGTATGCAGTAGCAAATATGTTATCAGAACTTGGATCAAAAGAGGTAATCGTAGATCCAAAAGCAGATCCAGAAAATGCTTTAGATTTATACTTTGAAGGGTTGCCAGCAGATAATGTTGCGAAAATGCAATATGCAACTTCAAACTTCTCGAAAGGAACGACACGAGGCGGAATCTTCACCCAAACAATGAACGGACTCTCTATTTTTACGTTCGATGAAATTGCTAAAATGACAGCGAAAAATAGTGTGGATTTAAAACGTGTTGGCTTTGGAATGACGATAAAAGGAAAAACAAAGCCAAGAAAGCGAGTAGAAATCGTATTCCCGGATGGTTCGATAGAGGCCATAAAATCAGATATAACAGGACGTTTTACAATAGATTTTAAGCAATCAGTAAGAGTTGGGGATACAATTCAATTGAATGAAAAGGGAGATAAGAAAAAGAAAACAGCTATTTCTATTAAAAAAATAGATGAAAAGACGGGTCATACAGAATTTAAAGTAGTAGAAGAAAATGAAGATATTCAGGTAACAACAATGGATTATTTCGATAAACCAGTTGCAATTTTTATGATTACACCTGACTATGATTCTTCAAATCATGTCATTGCTTCTATTTTCGTAAGACAGCTCTACTTCATATTAGCCAAGGGTGCATCCCTTGCTCGTGGTAATGAGTGTCATCGTGAAGTAGTATTTATTTTGGATGAGTTTGGAGTGCGCCCATACGGGCATGTAGAGAATCTCCTTAGACAAGAGATGGGAGTCTGTGCTTAACCCATTTACCACCTTGCTTACCTAGAAGGGGAAACCTGGAGGGGACCAGAGCATGCAAGGAAAGCCCTAAGTTATCAAAATGACCTAGATACGACTGAGGGGCAAGGTAAAAAATATTATGAATAAGGATGAAAGCTAAACTGCCTGAACCATAGTCCAAAGTGGAGTATCGTCGCCCGAAGTGCAGGGTCATTGAAACGCTTCGCAGTCGAAGAATGGAGATATTTCCGAAGTTTCCATTGAACATGCGTCTTACGTATGACAGACCAAAGACTGGCTAACTTGGATAACAAGTAACGGACGAAAGTGGCATCCGACATCATAATTAGTCTAGTCTCTATATGTACTAAATGGGGATTACCTAACTTGGAGTGCCTCGTAAGGAGGCTATTGAGGATGATACCAAGTGTAAAAAGCAAGGTATGTGGCTCATGAAAATCCAATATGGTAACGGAGTTCTCGTAGTAGTCAGAGCGAGGGAAAGCCTCGTACAAGGCGAAGGAGGACAGTCTTTTCGACTAATATTAAATTGGGAAGGGGCGTGAGGCTCTTGCGAAGCCCAAAAATCGTATTAGAAAATCTAGCATCTCACAGTAAGAAAGCAGGGTACAAATACAAGAAATTATATCGAAATCTGTACAATCCATTATTTTTCCTTGAAGCATATCAAAACATTTACGCTAGCGAAGGAAATATGACTGCTGGAACAGATAGAAAGACCATTGACGGAATGTCTAAAAGAAGAATCTCAGGATTAATTGATAAATTACGAGATTATTCTTATCAGCCAAAACCAGTAAGAAGAGTTTATATTCCAAAGAAAAATGGAAAAAAGCGTCCGTTAGGCATACCTTCCGTAGAAGATAAGTTAGTCCAAGAAGTCATAAAAAACCTATTAGAATCTATCTATGAACCGACTTTTAGTAAGTTATCTCATGGTTTCCGCCCTGAAAAGAGCTGTCATACAGCTTTAATTCAGGTTAAAGGCACGTTTACTGGGAGTAGATGGTTCATCGAAGGTGATATTGAAGGCTTTTTTGACAATATTAATCATCATATCCTTATCCATACTCTAAGGAAGAGGATAGATGATGAACAATTTATTGCGCTTATATGGAAGTTTCTTAGAGCCGGTTACTTAGAAGACTGGAAGTTCCATAAGACGTTTAGTGGTACACCACAAGGTGGTATACTTAGCCCTTTATTAGCGAATATTTATTTAAATGAATTAGATAATTTTATGAATCGGTATAAGTCAACTTTTGATGTAGGAAAGATTAAAAGGACAAATCCAGCTTATTCTAAAATACAACATCAGATAAGTAGGGCTAAGAAAAAACTAAGGGAAGCTAAAGAAAAAGATGAAGTACGGGAAAAAGAGTTGATTAATAAAATACGTGAGTTATTAGCTGAAAGAGAACGCACACCTCAACGATATCCAATGGATGAGAATTATAAACGAATTCAATATGTGAGATACGCCGATGACTTTCTAATAGGAGTTATTGGGAGTAAGGAAGATGCGAATAGAGCGAAGAAAGACATCGCTAATTTCTTGAAATCTAAACTTAAGCTAACATTATCCGAGGAGAAAACACTTATAACAAATACAAGAAATAAGGCTCGATTTTTAGGTTACGACGTTAAAGTTGGACGAGATTTCCACTCCAAACGACGAAGCGATGGAATAAAAACAAGAGCATTCTCGTTAAAGTGTGAACTATATATGCCTACTGATCTTGTCTATAGTCGCCTATTTAAAAAAGGGGCAATAAAAGTCAACCAAAAGACAGGTCAATGGAAACCAATTCACCGTCCAGAGCTAATTAAATTAGTGCCTCTTGAGATTTTAAGGAACTATAACGCTCAAATACGTGGAACCTATCAATATTATCAATTGGCAGTGAATGTGTGCCATTTAAACAGTTATAAGTATCTCCTGGAATACTCTATGTATAAAACCTTAGCAAATAAGTACCGTACTACCTTAGGAAAAGCTAAACAAAAGTTTATGGTAAACGGAACATTCCAAGTCAGTTATAATACAAAGTCTGGAAAGAAAACGGAAGTGCTTTATGATAAAGGATTTCGTAGGAAGAAAACACCTATAATTAAAATGGATGTAGAAAAACTTCCTTCGGAAGTATCCTATCAATCTCGAACTTCTCTTATTCAAAGGTTGATGGCTAATCAATGTGAATGGTGCAAAATTGAAGAAGGTTCAATGGAAGTTCATCATGTTCGAAAGTTAAAAAACCTTAAAGGGAAAAAGAAATGGGAAAGACAGATGATAGCAAGAAACCGTAAAACAATGGTACTTTGTCGAAAGTGCCATCGTGACCTGCATAACGGGAAGCTAGACTGAAGAGACGGAGAGCCGTATACCTTGAGAGGGGTACGTGCGGTTCGGGGGGGAGTTTTCGGAAACCTAAGACCGAAAGGTCTTAAGGCGCCGGGTTCTTACCCTACAATATGCCGAGTATAGAAGGAATGGCAACGTTAGCAACGGTTTGTTTGGGAAGAAATATCCGTTTTAATCTCATCATTCAAGCATATTCACAACTAAAAAACAAATATGGAGATGATGCAGATACCATTGATGGTAACTGTGGGAATACAATTTATATATTAACAAACGACCAACAGACAGCCGAAAGAGTGTCGAAGAAGCTTGGGAACAAGACAATTAACACACTTTCCCGAAGTGGAAAAGGTCTCTCTACAGATAAAAACAAAACCGAAAGTCTAGATCAACGACCACTTTTAACACCAAATGAACTTATGAGTCTTAAAGAAGGAGAAGCTACTGTTATTCGTGTAATAAAACGTCAAGATAATAATCGAACACGTATCAGGCCACGACCAATTTATAATACGGACGAAACAGCCTTAAAATACAGATGGGAATACCTAGGGGTAGAGTTCGATACAGATAAATCTATTTTAGATATAGATATTGACTCCCTACATGATGATGTAGATCCTAAAAAACTCATTGTAGATTTCCTAGGAGAAAGAAAGGCAGAACAAACCAAGAAAGAACCACCAGAGCCAGAACAGGAAACTTCTTCAGCAGTCGAGCTACCGCAGCCAACAGAAGAACCTAAAATGATGAGGATTGATGAAGACATTCCGGAAGAGTCATTCCAACAAGAAGACAGTCCATTTAATCCACTTTCCATTGAAAATTGGAAGATGAAAACGGTTATTGAGTTTTTTGAATCTGATTTAGCGGTTTTGAAACTAGTTGATAAGTTCTTTATAGCACAGTTAGGTAAGGGAATAGATGAGGTTGAAAATCAGGAAATGGGCGAGTTTTACAGTGAATTTCAAATGTTAGCTCACAATGATCATATCGACAAAGGTGTATATCAAGCAGTTGAAAATAAGATTAATCGAATTTTACGTGATTTAGAAGAAAAGGAACAAGTAACGAGTTAAAAAGGCACTCAAATAATTGAGTGCCTTTTTGAATCCAGAAATAAAGGAGGAAGCGAGAATGGAGATGCCGACAATAACAGATAAAATGCAATTGATTTTAGATAGTTACTCGCCATTGGTAACAGAAAAAAATGAGGTCATTCTTGGTCTAGAAGATGCGGTTCTTTTCCTTTTAGTAGATCGGGAACAAAAAGGGAAATTGATTATTCGTATTGACAGACTGAATGAAAGGGTGAATTGGACAGCAAAGGAAGTATTAGGGCAGTAGTAAGCAAGAGGGGAGGGTAAATGGTGAAAGATGAAGAGATTTTAAAGGTTTTAGAAGAGTTCTCGGATTATCTTCAAGTGGGTGACATTGTTAATTATGTATTTCGATGGATAGGGTGGTTTATAATTCAAGGTTTATCTTTAATTGTAGATGCGTTAGAAGGTGTGACAGATGCCATATTGGGGATTAAAGGATTCTTTAATTCACCGGGAGTACAAGAGTTTGTTGATATGTTATATCCATTGTTCGTCGTTCTTTTAGCTATATCGTTTTTATATATTGGCTACATGTTCATTATGAACAAACAAATGAACCGTTCTCAAATTATCATCAATATTTTCGTTACGTTGAGTGTACTTTGTTTATTAAGTACTGGTATGACAAAGGTTGATAAGTTCACCGATGATGCCATATCGGTTGTAAAATCAGAGCAAAAAGGCTCTTTAAGTGATGAAATTATTAAGAAAAATATAACGGATATTGCAGTATTAGATCAAAACGGATGGAAGAAGAAAGAAGATTTAAATCCGAAAAATAATATTCCGGAAAAAAATATTAGACAAATTGATATTACTGAAAAAATAGATAAAGATTTTGAGTTTGCAAAGGATAAGGCGTTATCCGAAGGTGGTCAAGATATCCTCAAGAATAAAATAGTAATGGATGGATTAGGAGTTGCATCCTTAACCGAATTGAAAGATGGATGGTTTGATTTCTTCCCAGAAAAGTATTATCGCTGGCATTGGAACTTTTGGAATATATTCTTTACTTTACTGATAACAGGCGCAACGTTGTTATTAGTAAGTATTAAGTTAGCTAGATTATTTTATGAGTTGACGTTTAACTACTTGTTAGCCAATATTTTAGCACCAGCAGACGTGGCGAATGGTCAAAAGTTAAAAGCCGTGTTATCAAATATACTCAATATATTTGTAGCAACGATTATGATATTCCTATCTTTGAAGCTATATATAATGGGAACGGAGTTTCTCCATGACAAATTAAGTGGTGTACCATATCTTATTGCATTAGCCGCATTTAGTATGGCAGTTCTAGATGGCCCAGCAGTAGTGGAAAGGCTATTTGGGATAGATATTGGATTAAAGAGCAGTTGGGGCATGTTGGCTGGTGGTTTCGCACTTGGTAAAGGAATTGGCGGTCTTGCAAATTCAAAACCAATGAAGGGTCTAGGGAATATGATTGGAAAAGGAGCGAAAGGCGCAGCGCAAGGAACTGGTGTTGTAGCAGCAAAAACAGCGAGTGCAGCAGCTACAACAGCAAGTGCGGCAGTGATGGCAACAGGTGGCATGGCTGGTATCATAAGTGGTTTGAAAAAAGGGAATGAGTCGGAAAAGAAAGAGTCCTTGCAAGATCAAATAAAAAAGGCGGATCAGAAGAAAGCAAATGGTAATGATTTAGCAAATAAAGAAAAAGAAAAAGGTAACTTAAATAAGGAAGAAGATAAAAAGAACGGTGGTACTCCATCTATTCAAGAAGATATGAAAAAAGAAGGGAATGAAAACCCAGGGGTAGCAAATGGGCAAGAACCGGGAACAACAAGTCTTCAAGATGAAATAAAAGAAGCTGGAAAAGTAAGTGGAGCAAGTGAAGGGAATCCAACAGCAGGAGCGGTAAGGCAAGGAACAAGTGAAGGGAATCCAACAGCAGGAGCGGTAAGACAAGGAACAAGTGAAGGGAATCCAAGAGCGGGAGCGGTAAGACAAGGAACAAGTGAAGGGAATCCAACAGCAGGAGCGGTAAGACAAGGAACAAGTGAAGGAAATCAAGCAGCAGGAGCGGTAAGACAAGGAGCAAGTGAAGGAAATCCAACAGGAGTAGTAAGACAAGGAACAAGTGAAGGAAGTCCAACACCAATGGAAACATCAAGACCAGTAACAAGCGGAAGTAATCCAACACCAATGGAAACATCAGGACCAGTACCAAGCGGAGGAAGCCCGGGACCAATGGAAACATCAAGACCAGTAACAGGTGGAAGTAGCCCGGCACCAATGGAAACACCAAGACCAGTACCAAGCGGAGGAAGCCCGGGACCAATGGAAACATCAAGACCGGTAACAGGTGGAAGCAGCCCGGGACCAATGGAAACATCAAGACCAGTAACAAGTGGAGGAAGCCCGGGACCAATGGAAACATCAAGACCAGTAACAAGTGGAGGAAGCCCGGCACCAGCCGATATCGTAACTGTGACACACAGTAGTCTAAGTATTCCTTATGAAAGTGATAGAGAAGTGGCAGCAAGTAGTAGTCATGAAACACGTACATTAGGACAATATGCGACGGATACAGTTAAAAAAGGCTATAGCTCTACTACATCGTCCATGAAACAAAAAGTAAAAGGAGTACAAGAGCGAATCAGTAATTCTGAAACGGTCCAAAATACAAAGCGTTTTTATCAGATGGGTCAAAATACAGGTAAAAGTTGGAGAGATATAGTGAACAAAAATAAAAAGAATACAGATGAAAAATAAGCGTAATCGTACGCTTATTTTTTATTGTCGAAAAGGAGGGAATACCGATGAGAAGTTATCGGATTCCGAAGGAAATCAGTACAGAATTACGTATTAATAAAGTGCTATATCTAATAGATTTCTTTTTATTGATTGGTTTATTAGTTGTAACGATGATTCTTAGGAACTTCGTACATGATTCCTTACAATTACCATTTGTTATTTTCATGGCAGCTATTGCCATTATCATGATTTGGCGACCAAGTACAAATCCTCAAAAACGGATGTATGAAGTGTTGATTATTACATTGCTAAGAAGAAAAGGTGCATATTGCGCTATTGATAACGATCAATAAGGGAGGGATCACATATGGCGTTATTCAGCGAAAAAGATGTAGAAAAAGAAAAGCCAAAACAAATAGAAAGACCGCAGAAAAAAGCATTTCGTTTTAACGAAAAAAATGTAAAGGAATCACTTTCTGAACCAAAAGAAATTGTTAAGGTGGTACCCAACGAAAAGAAAGAGGAAGAAAAAACAAAGGCAGAAAGCAAAGTGAAAAAACAGAAGAAAGAAAAGCCAAAGAAAGATGTTTTGAAAAAGAAAAATCCAAAACTTTTAGGCTTTTTCTCTAGAAAAAAGAAAGAAGCACCACCAAAGGTGAAGAAAAGTATTGCGGAAATTATGCAAATCATAGACATGACAGAGGAGGGAATATTTGAGCTGAAAAATGGGGAGTTTTTAGAAATTCTTCAAGTCGAAGGTGATGATATGTTCTCTAAGAATAGCGACGAACAAGCATTTGTTATTTTCTCACATGCTTATTTTTATCAAGCATACAAACAGTCAATTAAACTCGTTTTTTTAAACTTTCCATGTCAAACAACCGAACAACAACGATATATAGAGAAAAAAATTAAAGAATGTACCAGTCCTTTGTATGAACGAATTTTAAATCAGAAGTTAAAAGAACTTCAATTTTTAGAATGGGGAAGAACAAATCGTGAAGCCTTCTTATTTATTTACGGAGAAACGGAATTAATCGTAAAGGAACGTGTGGATGCAGCAAAACGGTATATCAAACGCTCTACTGAACTATTAGATGTGGATGAAGAGAAAAAATTAGAGCTTATGTTTAAATTGTTTAATCAAAATGCAAAATTGGGAACGAAAAATATATGGTAGCGAGGGGGAAGCAAGATGTTTGCGTTCAAAAGTAAAAAATCCAAAAAGGAAAAACAAAAAGAACTAAAAAAGAAGAAAGGTTACAATCCCTACTTATTAGCTAGAGTCCAACCACAAGGGGGTGTAAGTTTTAAAGAAAGTTATGTTCAAACAGGTGATGGATTTGCTACTTGTATTCATGTTTTTGACTATCCAACAGAGGTAAATGATTTTTGGTTAGAGCAAATCATGAATATGCCAAATGTGATTACAACATTAGATGTGATGAGTGATGATCGAAAAGAGGTTGTTGAATCTATTAATAAATCCATGAGCGAGCAAAGTGTCCGACACGATACAGCGAAAGATAATATAGATCGGATTGATGCAAAAAATGAATTTCAAGAGCTGGAAGCTCTTTATACGGATTTAAAACAGGGTGAAGTCATGAAACGTATTCATTTACGTATCTATGTCTCCTCTAGAACATTAGATGAATTAGAAAAACAAGTGAAAGAAATCATGGAAACATTAGAATCCTATAACTTTCGAGGAGCTGTCTTTTTAAATGAACAGGAGTATGAATGGGATGCACTTGTAACGAGCTTTAATGTACAAAAAAACTATGTGAACCGAAGAAAAGGGAAAGAAATTCCAGCAGTCAGTTTGGCCGGTGGCTGTCCTTTTCACTATTCTTATTTACACGATCCATACGGTACGTATTATGGAACAACCAAGACAAAAGGGAATGTAATCCTTGATATGTTTCATAAAGACCATCAAAGGAAAAGTTATAACGGGGTAATCATTGGAAAGCCTGGGGCTGGAAAATCAACATTACTCAAAAAGAAGGCCGTTGATTATGCAAGTAAAGGACATTTTATCCGTATTTTTGATATTGTAGGTGAATTTGAGGAAACGGTACGTGATCTAAACGGGAAAACAATTGCATTAGATGGTTCACAAGGACAAATTAATCCACTTCAAGTTTTTAAAACCGCAGAAAGTGAACAAGTGAGTTTCATTCAACATTTATCTAAACTCACAATTTTTTACCGTTTTATTGCACCGGAGGCACCAGATGATGAGATAAAAGAATATGAAAATTTACTTAGAAGATTATACATTCAAAAGAAATTATGGAATCCAGATAAGGGAGCAAAAAATGAAATTACAAACAAAAAGCCAACGGAGTATCCGATTTTTTCGGATTATTTAGCGTATGTTCGTGAGGAATTATATGAAGATGTGGATACAAGAAAACATCGTGAAAACCTGGGTGAAAATAGATTACAACGGTTAGAAAAAATCGAGTTGAATCTTGTTAATTTAGTAGAAGCTTATAGAGAGTTATTTGATGGTCATTCTACGATTGAAGATTTCAAGAAGGAACAAGTTGTTTCCTTTTCTTTACGGAATATTTCAGAATTCAAAAATGAAGTATTTGGTGCTCAAATTTTTAACATCTTAAATTTACTTTGGGATGAGATGATTTCAAATGGTGCGCCACAATTAGATGCATTTAATAAAAAGCATCTTGCTTTTGAAGATGTAATTCGTTATTTCATTTTGATTGACGAATCACACCGTATTATCAACACGAAAGAAGAAAGTGAACATGCGTTACGATCTTTAATTAAATTAAGCCGGGAAGACAGAAAATATTTTGCTGGTCTTTTATATGCAAGTCACAGTATTCGAGACTTTGTACCGGAAGGTTCTTCACAGGCACGAATTGATGATATCAAAGTATTATTTGAGTTAACACAGTACAAATTTATCATGCAACAGGATAATAATAGTTTAGATATGTTACGAAAAGTATTTGCTGGACAGTTAAGTGAAAGTGAAATTGCAGCGATCCCACATTTACCAACAGGGGATGTCATTTTAAGTATTGGGGCTGTAAAAAATATTCACTTTCATGTAGAAGTAACAGACGAAGAATTGATGTTATTCGGGGGAGGTGCTTAATACCATGCATCTTGTTTTAAAGATAATACCAAAGAAATGGCTCATCACTTTAGCGTTACTTGTGATGGGTCTTTTTTCTTTTCTTTTACTTGGAGTCGTTAGTATTTTCATTGCAGCAATGGGAAGTGATAGTGGAACAGGAACAGACACGGGTGACATTACGTATACAGGTGAAGGGCAAGTGATGAATGTATCGCCCGAAGTTTTGAAATGGGAACCTACGATTCGTAAGTATGCGAAAGAGTTTGGCGTGGAACCCTTTGTCGCTTTAATGCTTGCCCAAATGATGCAAGAGAGCGGAGGACGTGGTAGTGATCCCATGCAAAGTTCTGAAGGTGCATTTAATACGAAATATTGTAAATCACCAAACTGTATTACAGATCCTGACTATTCCATTTGGGCTGGTGTACAGGAGTTTAAACATGCGATAGAAAGAGCCGGAGTAACGAGTCCAGGAGACATGGACCATATCAAAACAGCCCTTCAAGCTTACAATTTCGGGACAGGATTTTTTGACTTTATTGGTGCAAATGGTGGCAAGTATACGAAAGAATTAGCTATTAAATTTTCACAACAACAATATCAAAAAGTGAAACATACGGGCATGTATCGTTGTGTAAGGCCAGAGATGATACCCTACTCCGCGTGCTATGGCGACGCGCTTTATGTTGATGCCGTTTTGAAATATTATCAACCAGGTTCTGTCGTTTCTGGTGGAGGAGGAAATCCAGGAAGTGGAGGAAGTAGCGGTTCAAAAGTTGCTGATGTAGGTCGTCAATGGATAGGGCGTTCTACGTATGTATTTGGTGGAGGACGTAATACAAATGACATTGCAAGAGGGATTTTTGATTGTTCAAGTTTTGTACGTTGGGCATTCGAACAAGTAGGGATGTATACCAGTCCGATAGGAGCTGTAAGTACGGAAACATTAAATAAAATCGGTACAACAGTATCAGCAAATGATATGAAACCGGGTGATGTTATTTTCTTTGATACCTACAAACATGACGGACACGTTGGCATTGTAATTGATAAAAATACTTTCATTGGATGCCAAACAAATAAAGGTGTTTCCATTGAAGATTTAAATAATCCGTATTGGAAAAAAGTCTTTTCTGGTCATGTAAGAAGGTTCTAAAAATCGAAAGAATAGGAGACTTTAAGTATGAAAGATAAACGAAAATTTTTGTTTATTGTGTTTGTCATATTAGTAATAGGCGTGACAGCTTTTAATATCTATTTGAGTAAAAAATCAATGAGTGATGGCAAAGAAAAACAGCTAAAACTTTCAACAGAATTACTAACAAAACAAAATGAAGACTTAAAAAGACGACTTGATAAGGTGCTTCCCTCCGCACAAGAACAACAGAGAAGAGCGTATTTATCGACAGCCGAAACGTTTATTCAATTATCCTTTCATCGAGAAAAAGAAGGCTATAATGAGCGAAAAGAAAAAGCAAAATCCATTATGAGTGAAGAACTTTTACAACAATTTTATCCCACTGATAAATACGAATTAGGAGATACCTATAAAACAAAACCAATAGAAATGAAGTTTTATTTACAAGAAAATGAACCCGATCAAGAAGAAGTAAATGTGTTAGCTGAATTTATAAATGTCACGACGGATTCAGCGCAAAATCGAGAAGAAAAAGTTAAAAGTGTGTTGCGAATCATCATAAAAAAGGAAAAGGAAACATGGCGAGTTACAAGTGTAGAAGAACTCAATGTGCAAGTTTTATAACAAAAAAAGATGAGGTGAGAGTGTGATAGGTGCAATCAGTAAGAAGAGTGAAAGAATAAATTTGAGAAGAAATAAGTCGTGGATCTACCTAGCAATTATCAGCTTTCTATTTATCGGTTTTTTCGCTTTCTTGACATCTAAAATTTACATGCCGAACGATGAAAAACTATTCCATACGGAAACAAATAAAGTAATCAAGTTGTCGGGGATGGGAAAATTGATTGTAGAGCAAAGGGAATATAATCCACATAAAAACTTCATAGAAATTCGATTTCGGATAGAAGGATATGAGGAAACTGGATTTACGTTTAAGGCACAAGAAAAAGGAAAGCCAGGTGCTCAATTACCTGTCAAAGTGTTGTATGAAGAGAACGGAAATTACGTGATAGAAGTCCAAGAATTATCTCCAAATTGGGGAGCGTTAGCTTTAGATATTTACAATAAAAACAGTGAAAAAGAACAAATGGATATTCGGAAGTTTACACAAGATGTTAACGAATACGAAGAAGAAAATACAAGTACAAAGAGTCAAAATAAACTTGTTCAGACGATTTTTACCGATCAAAGAAAAATAAAAGCGAATGATGAATTGTTAGCCGAAGATAAAAAAACATATGAGTTAGATTTTATAGAAAGAGATAAAAAAGATATTGAAACAAAGATCGAAAATTATGGAAAAGCAATCAAGCTTGAAGAAGAAAATGGGAAGACAGTTTTTGAGAAAGTGAAAGAACTGAAAGATGAAATGAAGTACCAAACCGAAGCGGAAAAAACGGAAACCCAATCGAAAATATCATCTTTAGAATCCAAAATAAAATCATCAGAAAAGAACATTGAATTGTTTAAAGGTGAACAAAAAATTGCACGAGATAAGATCAAAAAATTAGAGCAAAAGGCACTTGAAATTAATAAAAATTGAAAAAAGTCATGTCGTGAGTGAGTCTACATCAAGGGATTTCGTGTCGTGAGTGAGTCCACATCACGAAAAAATGAGTCGTGAGTGAGTCTACATCAGAAGATTTTGAGTCGTGAGTGAGTCTACACCTAGAAGGTTTTCTTGCCCCCACCGTTTTGCTAGGCTCCGCCTAGCCCCACACCCTCGGTGGGGGCAAAAACCCCTTATGCTCTTCTCACTATTTTTTGATCTCTACCCACAATTGCAGAAAGGAGCAAAAATTGTGCATCTAAAAATAAGAGATATAGATCCGGTTGCAATCAAAAAATTTGATGAAATGGCAAAGAAAAAAGGAGTTTCAAGACAAAAACTTTTAAAAGGAATACTTGAAATGGCGGCTTATTTGCCGGAGCAAACAAAAAAGGAAATGGAGTTAGAAAATTTAATTGAAAAGAACATTTATGCAATGAGAGAGTGTTATAGCGAAATGAAAAAAATGAATGAGTTTATACAACTCATGACACAGGATGATGAAAATGAGTAATGCCGTTCCTGTTCATTCTTCAGTCACGCCAGGTGTTGTTTTAAAAACAAAATTTGTATTGCCGAGTTCGGATGCCTTTCAGAACTATATTGAGTATGTAGATCGGGAAGAAGCAAAAAGTGAAGTGAAGCTGAATCCGAAAATGTTTGAAACGTATCAAGATTATATGGGGAATCCAGAAAAGACATCGGCACTGTTTACGGAACACGCAAATCGTTTAACAGAAAGTGAGAAAAAATCCTTAAAGGAAATGTTTAAAACCGCTCACGAAAATGGAAGTATCATGTGGCAAGATGTCATTTCTTTTCATAATCCTTGGCTAGAGGAACAAGGTATTTATGATGAGAAAACAAAAACATTAGATGAAAAAAAGTTAATGGATGTGACACGGCTTGCGATGAAGGAAATGCAAAAAAGGGAGGGGTTAGAAAAAAGTTCTACCTGGTCGGCAGCCATTCATTTTAATACGAACAACATTCATATTCATGTGGCAACTGTTGAACCATTTCCAACGAGAGAACGTGGCAAAAGAAAACCCAAAACCTTGGATGCAATGAGGGGAAAAGTCGTAAACAATTTGTTAGATCGTAAGCAGGAACAAAAACAAATTAATGATCTGATTCGAAACAACATGGTGGGAAGTAAAAAAGAAGATTCCGTTTTTGATTGGCGCAACCAACATTTGAAACCATTGTTTTTACAAATCTACAAACAGTTACCAAGTGATAAAAGACAGTGGCAATATAGCTACAATACAATTCAGCCATTGAAGCCGGAAATTGATGAATTAAGCAGGAGATATATTCAACATCATCATAAAAAAGATTACGATCAGTTTCTTCAAAAATTAGATAAAGAAGTGCAGGTTTTTAAAGAAGCATATGGAGAAGGAAAGTATGATAAGAAACAATATGAAAATTATAAGACGAATAAAATCAATGACCTGTATAAAAGAATGGGGAACGCTTTTTTACAAGAAATGAAGGCATACGATAAAGAACAAAAGAGAATCCACCACATGAAAAAATCAAAGCCGTTTCAAAAATTTCAACAGAATGTATCAATTCAGTATTCTATGAGGAAAGTGGAACGTGCTTTTAAAAGTGAATATGAAAGCTGGAAGAACCAAAAGTATTATGAGCGTATGCAAAAAGAAAGTACATATCAAAATGAGAGGGGTTATTAAATGAAGGACTTTCGCATGCAAATTACATTGGATGAAGAAACAGATACGTATATTAAAGATTATATGGAAGAACACAATATTAGATACAACGGCGAAGCAATTGTAAGGATTTGTAGAGAACATCAAGCATCAAAAAATACAGAATGGTCATTGAATTATATTTCAGAAGTTGTTTCTAAAAATCTTCATGACATTTTAAAAAGTGAGTTAACAAAAATTCGTCTTGGTGCAAATAGTGCGGATCGAAATACACAAGTTTTAATTGAATTAATGAATGGATACTTTTTTGCCAATGACTTAGATTTAGAGAGTATTATTACTACGGATAAAATAGAAGTCGGTGGCGTGAAAATGGCAAAGGAAGTCGTAGCGGAACGAATTAGTCATGCGAGACAAAAACGTATAGATCATGAGGCATCAAAGAACAATGTAACGTAAGCTACATTGTTCTTTTTATAAAAAAATAGGAGGTTATTAGGATGTTATTATTTCATGAAGATATTGCATTAGGAGTTATTAAAGAAATTGGAGAAGGTGAACTCATTTTACTTGTAAAAGAGGAAGAACTAACAATCAAAATCACACGAGAACAAGAGGAAGAACTTGCAGTTCATGTTATGAATCAAGAGAATATGTTAGTTCCGGTTAACGTAAAAACTCATGAGCTTTTCTTTGATACAAATGAAAGATGGAATGAAGAAGACATGGAGGAATTGCAAAGAGCTAGCGAAAGAGTAGGAGAAGATCATGAGTAAAAATTATAAGAAAAAATATCAAACGAAATCAGCAGAAGAAAAGAAAGAAGCGGTGCAAGCTTTAACAAAAAAGATGGAAAAAAGCATAGAAGGCTATTTTCGTACACCAGGAGATATGAAAGATTATTTATCGTTTATGGCAAAGTTTTATCACTATTCACCATCTAATATTTCATTAATACAGAGTCAATTCGAGGGAGCCAAGGCAGTTGGTTCCTTTTCTTTTTGGAAAGAAAAAGGGTTTGCGGTTAAGAAGGGTGAGAAAGGAATCCAGATCCTTGTTCCAAACAGAACTATAGCAAAATTCAAAGACAAAGAAGGCACATGGAAAACAGTAACTAAAGCAAATGAGGAAGAGAAAAAACAAATTGATTCTAAAAGCGTGGAGGTGAAACCAGGTCGCTTATATTTTGCTGTTGGCCATGTGTTTGATGTGTCTCAAACAAGCGCAACAGCAAAAGATCTACCTCGTATTTTTCCGAATCGTTGGCTAGAAGGAAGCGTTACAGATTATAAGAGTTTGTACAAAGGAATGGAAGCCATTGCGGAAAAAAACGGTGTGAAAATCATTGCACCAAAATCAGAACTGGGCGTCGCAAAAGGTGTGAGCTATACCTTAACAAAAGAGGTCGCTTTGAATCCACGAAACAGTGAATTGCAAAATGTGAAAACCCTTCTTCATGAACTTGCCCATGCCAAACTTCATACAGAAGAGACGCATATGAATTACACAGCACCAGAAAAAGAGTTCCAAGCAGAAATGACGGCTTATGCGGTTTCTTCTTATTTCGGAATGGATACAAGCGAATATTCATTAGGTTATTTAGCGAGCTGGACACAAGGAAAAGAAATGAAAGATAAAACGAAATTATTGAAAGAAGTACATGAAACTTCCATTGAATTTATCGAAACAATTGAAAGCAGTTTGGAAAAAGAAAAACAACAAATACATGAAAAAGAGGTGGGAAGTATGGCAAATAGAAACGAAAAGCAGGATGAAAAGAATATTTTATTGGTGGAATTTATGAGTTTAAGTAAGACGACACAAGAGCTTGTTTCCGTTACAGAGTTAAGGGAGCAAGTAGATAGAAATCGAGCGTTTGAGCCTGTAGAAGGTGAAGAACAATTGAGTGATAAAGAATTTATAGAGGCATTTAACGAGGCAAATCAAGAAAAATATGCAGCACTAAATCAGGACGAAATCAATCGTCCAACTATGTTAGTTCAGTGGAGCGAAAACGAAAATTTTAAAGGTAATCAATTGATCCCATTTGGAGAGGCCAATGAAAAAATGGCTGAAGTCATTACAAATATTGAAAAAGCAAAAGAGGAGGCAAGAGAAAGAGATGAATACGTACCATATGATAAAACTCGTTATCATATTGCCATTCCAAAAGAAGTAGATAGAGATTTTGGGAGAATGGAGCTTGTGAGTATGGATCGTTTGGATATGGGGGATGGGGATTACAAGACACCGTATGAACAAGTATTGAACGAGAAAAGGTATCTATCGGATGACGTGAAACAAGCGTTACGAGATGAGGTAGTGAATCATAGAAATAACAAAGAAATACCGATTGAAAAAGCACAGGAAAGTACATTAGAAAAATCGAAAGAGACACCCAATCACTTAGTTACAATTGAAGTATTAGCAAACGGTATACAAGATGAAGAACTGGCAAGAATCCACATGATGGATGCTGTTACGAAAGATATAAATTACTTGTCTGTATGGAATCAAGATAAAACAGATAGGGAAGATTTATATGTTTCTCTAATGGAAAAGAACGGGAAACGAGAAAGTGTCTATTTAGATAACATTTTGAAACCAGATTTATATGAAAAGGTTCAAAGTTCTATCTTTGATGGTAGAGGAAATTTGTCATTTGTTGTTTATGAAAAGGATGCAAATATGAGTCTAGATGAAATCGTAAAAGATGAACGATATGGACTCTTAGTTGATAAAGCGGAGGGGCAAAAAGATTACTCATTTAATGAAAAAGAAGTGGAATTGTATAAAGAAATGAAAAAGGAAGGATATGCACCTATTGCCTCTTTAGATCAACAAATTCAACCTTCAAAAGAACAAGAGTCAACTACATTAGATAAGGGTTTAAGCCGGAAATACGAAGCATACAGACGTTCACAATATGAAGAAACACCAGATAATATTGATAGTATTGTCACTCGTGTAAAAGCTGAAGAGCGATATTATACAACAAAGTATGTTTCGATTGATAATGAGCTGGTAAGCCAGGAACACGTAGTGAAATTAGAAAACCAGGTGGATGAGAAGCTTGGGAAAGAAGGAATAACGGTGAATCAGTCTACAACTTCAAAGGAAATGAATATGGATAAAAAATATCAGCCATTGAATGATAAGCAAAACCAAAACAATAATAAAGGAATAGAACGAGAGCCTATTGCACAAGGTCATGTAGAGCAGGCGAAGGCTACAAAGAAATCAAGTAGAAAAAAAGAAACAAAGGAAATGGAACGATGAAAAATTTTATAACAGGAAAATCAGATTGAATCATTTTTTGTTACTCATTTGAGAAAACGGAAAGTGATTTTTTTATGTCTAGAAATGAAAGAGGGTACATGTAAAGCCCTCTTTCTTGTTTTGAGAACGAAAGGAGTGAAAGGGAATGGGAAACATTGTAGAAATCGTGGACATTGATTACAAGGGTGTTTGGGCAGAAAAAGGAGATTCAAAAGAGCTTATTTTTATTTCGTTATCTAACGAAGAAATTCAAGCCGTTCGTGAAATGCTGTCGGAACAAAAACCATTATATGTGTTCTTACAGAAGGAACTAGAATGGAAGGTTATATCATGAGTGTATGGCTGTTTGCAGGCTGTATGTTTCTTGTGGCTGTCTCTTTGAATGTATTGTTGTTATTTGGTCAAAGAATCGTGAAAAAGCTGAGGATCAAGAAACAGAACCATAAAGCTGAAATTGTAGATTAAGAGAAAAGGACTATGAAACGGAATAGTCCTCTTTTTTATTTCATTTTATAGAGTAAAGGGGGGATTCCGTAATGTCACATGTCAGTACGGAGGACGCGATGAAAGCAAGAAATATAGACTTGATTTCATATCTCGAAGCAAAGGGAGAAACGTTTAAGAAAGAAGGAAACTATTACCGTCATACAGAGCATGACAGTCTCATTATTAAAGGGAATCAATACGCCTGGAATAGTCGAGGGGAGAAGGGATATGGAGCGATTAGCTTTGCGATGATGTACTATGAAATGACATTTCCACAAGCCGTATTAGATATAAATAAAGGGGATTATAAAGAGTTTGATCGCTCAAAAGCTGAAGAAGAACGCAAAAAAGGACAGCAGCCATTTATCTATCCAAAACACTTAGAGGTGCAGAAACAAACAGAGATCAAGCAGTACTTAATAGATGAGCGGAAAATAGATCCTCGTTTAGTGAACTGGTTAATTAAAAAGGATCTCATCGCTCAGGATAAGAAAAATAATGTCGTGTTCAAATGGAGAGAAGAAGGAGGTAAAGGAAAAGTAATTGGAATGAATCGCCAAGGTACTGTCAAAATGGAGAATAAACGAGGAAGTTTTAAACAAATTGTCCCGAATTACGAAAGGATTCATGCAGGTTTTACAGTTGATGTAGGCAAGCCGGATAAGATTATTTTTTATGAAGATCCAATCGACATGTTGTCCCATTGGAGTATCAAGCAAAATGAAATACAAAACGCTCGCCTGGTCTCCATGCATGGATTGAAGTCAAAAACGGTGATTCAATCTTTAATGGATGCGAAAAAAGAAGGGCACGATATTAAAGAGGTCATTATGGCGGTTGATAATGATAAGGCTGGGAAAGACTTCATTCAGACGATGAAATGCTTTGTAGATCTTAAAGAGGACATTCCAACGCATGAAAAAGATTGGAACGATGTCCGGAAGAAACAAGTGAGTGAACAACAGCCAAAAGAAACAGCTCAACCAAAGAAAATGAAACCAATTAAAGAGGTGGAGAGAAGTGTCTAATCTACCAGGAATGCCAAACATATTACAGATTTTGATTTATGGTTTTATCCTTTATGTTCTTTTTCATATTTGTAAATTTATGTACCGGAAGATCCAGGAGCGAAGAATATTAAAGCGAATGGTTAAGTCCGGTATTCGCTATATAGACAAAATGGACGGCCATCAATTCGAAGTATACCTAAAAGCTCTCTTTCGAGAGTTGGGTTATTCTCCAACAGTCACAAAGCAGTCAAATGATTTCGGAGCGGATCTGGTATTGAAGGGGAAAAATCGTATTGTAATCCAGGCGAAACGCTACGGGATGAAAAATAGAGTCGGCATCAGTGCCGTACAAGAGATATATGCAGCGCAAGCTTATTACAAAGCACATGAGAGTTGGGTTGTAACGAACAGCGTGTATACAAGGCAAGCGAAAGAATTAGCAGAGGCATGCCATGTAAAACTAATAGATCGTACAGAACTTCAGAAATTGATTAATAAAATTAATCCCGAATATTCGGCTGAAGATGTGTATCAAGGGGTGACACCGGCAGAACGGAAATGTCCAGCATGTAAGAATCATTTAGTCGTTCGAAATTCAAATAAAACAGGAAATAAGTTTTTTGGCTGTTCTCAATATCCGACATGTACACATATGGAACCAATAAATAAATGAGCTGTTGTGGATTTGAAATAAAGTTTAATCGTTTATAAAAAAGATTAACTGTTTATAAAAAATATGCACAGTTTTATCCCTTTGAATTTACTTATCTATGGGGATATTTTTATTAAGAAAAGAAATAAAATATATGAATTGAATATAAAAACATTTTGATTCTTTAAAAATGTTCCATAATTTAGTATTATTTATATATATATGGAATATTTTGTTTGTACGAAAGGGGTAACTTGATGTTTTTACAAAAATATAAGGGTTTGATTCTAGGAATAGTTGGTGCTGTTATAGGGATATTATCTTTCTTTTATCTTAAAGATTTAGATTATATGTATAGATTGGGTCTTAGATTATTTTCTATAACATTAATAACTATAGGATGGATTATTGTCGAGAATTCGAACCATTTCTATAAAAAAAAGGATAATGGTAATGTATAGATGTTACTATTCCCAAATTTTTTTTGCGTTTTATTAATCAGAGAATCACATAGTAAGGTTAACATGTGTAATTTTAATCAACCATTTTTATAAAAACTAATCTTAAATCTACTGGAAAAGAATCTATTTTGATTAATCTCTTTTCAAATTAGATTCTTTTTATATTCCGTGGAGTAAGAGTGAGAGTAGGTACTTTTAATCAAACTTTATCATTTTAGCCAAGAAGACTCCTTCCTCAAGGAACGTGTATGGGCACAGCCCAGTGAGTTGGTGGGAGATGAATTGGCTTCGGACAAGGGATGGCAGGAAGCCATCTTAATTGTTTGAAATACATAAAGTGTTACTGGAGGATTTGTAAATATTTAGGGGTTAGAAAGAGAGGAACAAAATGAAATTAGCAATTCAAACTAAAAATTTAACAAAATCTTTTGAAAATCAATCCATTGTAAGGGATTTAAACTTATCTGTTCCTGAAGGAAGTTTATATGCTTTTATTGGTCCAAATGGTGCAGGAAAAACAACAACTATGCGAATGCTATTAGGATTAATTCCATTAGATAAAGGAACGATATTATTTAATAATAAAGATATCAAAGAATGGAAAGAAGAATTATTTGAAAATGTGGGTTGTTTTATTGATTCACCTACCTATTATCCTAATTTAACAGCATATGAAAATTTAGCCTATGTACAAAAAATGATTAATAAACCTTTAGATGAAATAGATAGAGTATTAAAAACTACAGGAATATATAAAGCAAAAGATAAAAAAGTTAAAGATTTTTCTTTAGGAATGAAACAAAGGCTAGGTATTTCCTTTGCTATTCTTAATAATCCTAAAATACTAATTCTTGACGAGCCGACAAATGGATTAGACCCAGAAGGAGTACACGAGATAAGGCGTTTATTACTTCATTTAGTAAAAAATGAGGGGAAGACTATATTTATTTCTAGTCATAATTTAGCTGAAATTGAAATGATAGCAGATCACATAGCATTACTACATAAGGGTAGCTTACTCTATGAAGGGAATTTAAACAGAATTATTACTTCTGGAGAATATATTGTTCACGTGAATGATACTGCTCCCACAGAAAGGATTTTAAATACAGAGGGTATACCCTATAGCATAGAAAAAGAAGGGGTATTCAAAATAATAATAGATCAAGATAGTGTTCCTAATTTAACCAGAATATTAATTAAAAATGATATAGATATTTTTGAAGTTAGCCCTAAAAAGCCAACATTAGAGGAAGTATTTTTATCTTTAACTAAACAAAAGGAGTTACTATAATAATGCAATTTATCTTTAAAAGTGTAATTAGTGAGATGAGGAAAATTGGTGGGAGAAAATTATTATTAATTTCTTTGTTTTTTTCATTATTATCAAGCTTTTTGTGTATAAGTTATTTTATTTTTAACAAGAATAATCCTGACATGTTTCAATCTACAAATCTTATAGCAATTACAGTAAACTTTAATACACTAACGTTAAGCATTTTTTCTGCTTGTATGTGGTATTATATCATTTCTTCTGAAAACAAATATGGTACTTGGGCCATTATTTATACAAAACCCATTTCAAAATTCAAGTTATTGGTAGCTAAAAATTTATTGTTTATACTGTTCTATTTGATCTTTAATATTTTAAATTTTTCGGTTATGGGTATCTATACTTTTATAAATGGATATGAAATATCAATACTTTATTTTTTAAAAATGTTGATACTTTGTACCATTTTATCTTTAGCAATACCATATTCTCAATTGCTTTTTCACTTAATTATAAAAAAGGGAATTCTTGCGGCATCCTTGTCAGTTATTTGGATATTTTTTATCGTAACATATGGATTATTTCCTTTAATATTTACAAAGACATTTCCAATATTTTATGCATTGAATATAGTAAGTGACGTAATGTTTAAAGAAACAACTATTTTATTATATCTTGCAAGTTCTTCAATATATATTTTAGGAATTATGTTATTGACTGTGAATTTTAAATATTATACATATGAATAATAAAGGGTGAAATAAGTGGGTATTTTAGGTGAATATAAAAAAAGTCTTCATAATGGATTGTATATCCTGTTACTAGTATTTCTGTTGGTACCAATTAGTTTTCAAGTTTTTCTAACTGTATCGCCTCAATTAAAAGATGGCGTTTTCATGCATATAGCGATTCTGAGCCTTTTTTGTAGGTTATTTTTACCTATTGCGATAGGTCTATTAGTGTCATTTTCTTTTGTAAACGAATTCAGAAGAAAAGGATATATGTCTGCTATTTATCATGGGATCACTTTAAAAACTATATTAAGTAATAAGTTTTTGTTTTGCTTAATAATTACTTTTTGTTATTTAATATGTGCTTTAGTCATAACTAGTATACCTATAGTATTAACGGTTGATAATCTCGGGACTGTTTATCAAAGAGTAAGTTTTTCTATACTTTTTTTGGTAATTAGCTCTTTAATTATTGTGAATCTACATTTTTTAATAAATATAATATTTTATAAAATCCCGTTACTTTCATTATTAGTAGGGGTTATAGGTGGACTAGGTAGTTTTTTTATCTCTCATACAAACTATTGGATACTATTCCCTTGGTCATATCCAATTATGAGTCTTTATTTTGATAGCATCGAAACAAAACAATTGTATATTATTCTAATTGTATATTTATTATCGTTAATAATTTGTATATTTATGTTGTCAAGTTTATATAATAAAAAATCAATGAGATGGAAGTGATTTTTAGGCGTGCATCTTTTTTATAAATTAAAGTAACAGCTTTATTTAATCATATCTATTTTATAGGAGTTATAATGTATACTAAAAGTAGGTGTAAGAATGCACTATTTTAAAAATAGTGCAAGGTAAAAAGGAGTCCGTAAAGGGTTCCTTTTTTTGTTTTTAGAGAATGGAGCAATAAGGCTTCTAACCGCAAGGAATGCGGAGATAGCCTAATAAATTAGAGTTCGATAGAACTCTTTACTTACAAATCCCCCACTTCTAAATGAAGTGGGGGTAGTTCAAAAAATCATACTCTCATCAAAAAACGGCTTCTCAGATTTCGATATAACCAATGTTTATTTAAAGGTGAATGACATAAGACCTAAATAACAAAGGATGTGTTGTAAGTGAAAATAAGCGGTTTAAAGGGAGTTAAGGACGTTAATAAGAATTTTTTATAAAATATCTGAAAACAAACCTTACAAGGTTAGTTTATAAAGGTAAGGAGTGAAAATATTGGAGAATACAGTAAAAGAAATCATTGATGATTTAGAGTATCTGTTCAGGAATGGAGAAATTGGCATGGAAGTAAGTAATCCGGCTTACTATCAGAGGTTTTGTAAAGTACTGGATGCAACAGAAATGCGCTATGATTTACACATTCACGAATATGATGAGGATTTTCTAGTTGTTAAATTAGTGTAAAATTCAAATGTTTTAAGGGGTTCATTTTCTTGAAGTATAAAAAGGGTATAGGGAGGAAAAGGATATGAAAATTGGTACATCTGAATGGCTTTCTCTTAGTAAGGATATTAAGCTGAAGTTGATCCGTTTGGCTGTCAT
>NZ_JAEHBK010000034.1:0-35823 GCF_016483685.1 Bacillus cereus group sp. N8
TAGTCTTTCACTTTTACTTCATTTACTGTGTACTTGAACTCATTTCCTTGTCCATCGTACTTTGGTAGATCTTTAAAGCTGAAAGTCCAGTTGCCTTCTTTATCAGCTTTCACTTCTTCTGTTTTGAACTCTTTACCATTTTGAAGCAATTGAACCGTAATACTGTCTGGACGTTTACCGAACTTATTGTTGTAGTCTTCCCAGACTTTCTTACCACTCAGTTCTGTTGTTTCTGTATTTTTGTAAATGTTTGTAATCGTTGTTCCTTCTACTTTTGTTTCGTAGCCATCAACTTTTACTTCATTTACTGTGTACGTGTACGCATTTCCTTGTCCATCGTACTTTGGTAGATCTTTAAAGCTGAAAGTCCAGTTGCCTTCTTTATCAGCTTTCACTTCTTCTGTTTTGAACTCTTTACCATTTTGAAGCAATTGAACCGTAATACTGTCTGGACGTTTACCGAACTTATTGTTGTTATCATTCCACATCTTCGTTCCTGAAACAGATGTAGTTTTCACTTTATTTGGAATATCCAGTTCGACTCCATTTTCATCATCTGATTTTATTTCAAACTCTACTTTTTTCTGAGGATCGAAATCAATATAGTCTGGAGCTGAAACCTCTTGTACATAATATTTACCTGGTGATAATTGAGGAGTTTCAACTATCCCTTTTTCATTTGTTTTATATTCGCCCCCAACTTGTTCACCAGACTCTTTATACAACTTAAACGAAACATTCGGAATTACTTTTTCTTTATTTCCTTCAATATGCTTAACAATTTTCAGCTTTCCTTTTGGAACCTTGTTACCAGTAGCACCACCACCAGCTGTCATATTTTCGACTGGATGAGTACCCGACTCAGTAACTGGTTCTTTGTTTAGAACTTGGTAATCAATCGTATAATCATTCTTAAAAAACTCTTGCTTCTTTCCGGCTTCCATTATAGTAGATGTATAACCAATCGAAAAGGCGGCAAGACGTGCTTTATCCTTATTAAGCATAACTTTAAATGATCTGTCACCAGTAAAGGTAATCGTTCCGTAACCTTGCTTTTCAAACTCTTGTAGCGTTAAATATCGATTACCTAGATAATTATCTACACTTATATAGAAACTATCCTTATTAAGTGTTTGACCTTCCTGTAAATTATCAGTCACAACAATATCACGACTTAGCTCTTCTTTATTTAAATTTATATTCAAGAACCAACGTACTTCATTGTCCTTACCTGAGTTCATATCACCAGTTTTATAAAAAAACGGTGGCTTTCCAGGATCTGTGCCACCACCACTACTTGGACCGGTAATTGTTACAGACTGCTTATCTACAGTTGTACCGAAATTAGTTTCAATCTCTTTCTTTTGATCCGTTCCTACATTAGTAGCTTCCACGAAAAAGTTTAAATACCCTTGAATATTTTCATATGTATCCACTTTATCATTAAATGTACATACCACAGTACCTGCTGTAACTTTACAAGTGCCATAGTCATTTAATGGAAACTCTCTATCTAATCCTTTTAATTCTGGAGGCAGTGTTAATGTTAGTGTGTCTCCAGGCTTCAGCCTAAGTCCATCTTTTTCACTGAAGTTTACAGTTACTTTAGTCCGTTCTGTGGTACTTAGATTTGTTTTACCAATCTGAAAACTATCCACAAGTCCTGCTGTATTTAACTCTTGTGCATTTGCTATTATAGGTAAAAGACTTTGACCTATAGTAAACATAAAAATCATTATAATCGAAAAAATCGAAGTTATTCTTTTTAAATACATACGTTACCCTCCCTATAAAATTCAATGTTTCTAGGTTCTGGTACAAACATACTATGAAAAAAGTTCTACTCTTCAATGCCATTAAACTATTTTACTTACATATGCTTGATAGCTATTACTATCTTTTTCTATTTTTTCAACCTTTCTATTGCACAAAATAAGCTTTGCGGCCTATCCTTTCGAATAGTGTGCTAAAAATATTTTCTAGTCTTTTTTGTTTTTCTTTTCCCATTTGTACCAAATGTTACTATACCGTCTGGACGGTTATAATTCAACACTCCATACTATTGTTCTATTATTCTGTCAAAATAATTCATCACTGGATTAAATAAACCAATGGTGAATTATTTTTCATTCTATAGTTTATATATTCTATTTATAGGAAGCATTAATAAGAGCTTGAATCACTTTTTCTCTTAATTCAGAACTTAGTCTTCCAATCCCTAAATATTCCGAATACCATAATCCATCAGCTGCTAATCTAATAATTGTGGCACAAACAGAATCCATTTCATCATTTTCTATTTTGGTTTGCAATTGCTGAAATGCTTGTTGTAATGGCTCAAGTAATTCCGGTTTTAGCATTAATGCTGCCATCATACTACTACACAACTCTTCTGTTCTTTTCTCATCACTTAATCTTTCCTCTACAAAAGAACGAATCCACCTTCCTTTCTTCTCTGTGTCTTCCGTTACCTTATTATGAATAGCACCATGATACTCCTCTGTCCCTTTAAGTATCATGCCTTCTATTAAAGCTTCTTTATTTGAAAAGTGATACAATAATCCACCTTTACTTACACCTGCCTCTTTTGCTACTGCTTCTAAAGTTAGTTTAGCAACCCCTTTATATTGCACAATTTGAGAAGCGGCAGCTAAAATTTTTTGCCGTGTTATGCTCGTGTTCATTCCTTTTTAAAACCCCTTTTCTACTAAATTTATATAAATACGAATCTTATTTTTAATATTGTTGATTACTACTAAGTATTTCCTTTATACAACAAAGGCTTCATTACCTTTGAATTGTTAGTTGATTCTTCTATTAAAAATTTCCATATCATTCAATATGATAACATCAAACATACAACGTTGACTATACATCTATACTTTCATATTCATTCCTAATATATCCATTAATAAAATTTACCGATTTAGTCTTTCTTATTACTTTATAAGACGGCAGTAATTCTTTCAGCACTAAATTAAAAATGTTATTCCTCCTGTTGAACTGAGGAATAACATTTTACTTAACAAATTTGCTTCCAACTAGCATCCTTCACATCTTCACTAGTCGGCTTTCTAACTGATTTTACAAAACATTCCTCGCAAGCACCAAATGCAATGAAATTTTTCTGTGCTTTTCTTAGCGAAGCTTCATTTGCCCCGCCTTCAAAGTCAGGATCGTTAAATTGAACTTCATCATCTTCCCAATAACATATATTACAAATTTCATATGTACCTGGTGGCTCTTCTTCTAATGTTCTATATCCGCAACATGGACATGTATATTTCATTTTATCACTCCATTATTAACTTGTTTTTTCTCCCATATATTCCGGCCCACAAAGAATGTAACAGCGCAAATCATAGTTATCCCTATGAAATACATCATTTCAAGAGTACGAACTTCTTCATATGCAGCTGGAACTCCTACCATTACAGATAAAAAGATAAAAACAATACTAAAAGCTAAAAGTAGATATAATAATAAAGATATAATATAGCTTAATTTAAATCGTAAAATGATACCTCTAAATAATAACTCTCCAAGAAGACATCCACCTAAAATAATAGGTACTCCGAAATACAATGTAAGGACTCCCATTTGCGAAGTAGATTGAATTACCTTTCCAAGTATGTTCGGCGAAGTCATCTCATCATTTTTTCCTATCCTATCATATAAATCAAGTGCCGTTGCTGAAATAAAGAAACTTAATATAGAAAATGAGTACGGAATTAAAAATTTGCTCACTCTCATTCACCTCACTTTTTTCTTTACCTATATTATTCATTATTTCCTATCATTTTCATATAAGAAAATGATAGGAAATAATGAAATATAGATGGAAGAATTTCTATATAAAAAAACCTAAACCATCCGCTCCCTATATTCTTTAGGAGAGATGGTTTAGGTTTTTTATTAGAAAGTAGTACCTTCTTTTTTATAATATTCTTTTGAAATCTCTTCATAAAATGCTGCCGATGTTGCGTAGAAATAAGGCGCCAACCATAAGAAACCGATTCCTATAGTAAGAATACTTAAAATGAACCAGCCAATGAAGCTTAAGCATAGTAAAAAGTAATCCATTTTATGCCCATCCATCATACGGCGACTTTCAGTAATTGCTTGATTCGCTGTGTATTCTGGGTGATCATTCAAAATAAAGTACGTCATAGCATAAGAAAATGATTTAATAATTCCCGGAATAATAAGAAGTAATGTCCATAGAATCAAGTATACATACATTAGTAAATATGTTAAAAATGCCTTCATAAATTTACTTCCGTCGCTAAACCATCTAAATAAATGACCAATGCGAGCACTATTCCCACGGATTGCATTTAAAACAAGATAATAGGCACCTATTGTTAACGGACCGATAACAAGCATTGCAATAATACTTACTGTAAGCGAATCACTTGCTTCTTCCCAACCCCAAAACATCGAAAAAACACCTGTGACTAGAAGTTCCACAGCTCCAATAAGAATTCCAAGTAATAGTGTTGCACCTACCGCTAATCCCCATTTTCCTTTTAATGCATCAAGTGCTTCTCTTTTCAACTGACTTATCATATATAACCTCCTAATATTATTTCTATATTAGTATACCATTTATATCAAAAATTCCACATATTTTCCTGAAATAGAAGTATACTACTTTTTTTGATATGTATTGATATATGTGCGCTGTAGCTGTACTAATATATGGATGAAGTCACTCATTTTCCTATAACAAAAAAGCTTACCTTTCATAATAGGCAAGCCTTTTCAAATTAATTCTCACTTATTCTCTTCTTATACCAATCCTGCATTCTCTCCGCATCTTCTACTCTCGTATGCTCTAGTTTATAATTCGATGATGCACTAGAAAACGTATACGTACATAAATCCGCCCGGCGCTGGAAATATGATTGTGTTTTTTCAATTGATTGGACGTGTCTTCTTCTTACAAGTCCTGTATGTTTCCCAATACTACGATGTATAATCGTAATTTGCTCTCCGTTTACACTATAACCATTTGTTTTAAATGTTGCATATCCAAGTGTAAAGATGAGGATCGCGAGCGGAATTAACGCCCACATGATGAAATACTTTTCAAAGTATATACTTATTCCAGTAAGCGGGATTGCAAGCATGGCAAAGAAGATGAAACTATCCATAAGATAGCGGCGCAATGCTGCTTTTGGTAATGAAATAATGTTTGCGTTCAATTCGTATGGTAATTGTAAATGGGCGAGTAACTGTTGCAAGCGATCTTTTCGAATGATAGGATGCAGTGTAACTTTTTCCTCTTTTCCCTCACTTTGAATAACTTCTACTTGCACAGCACAATAACCGAATGGTTGGCGTAAAATACTTTCTTTTATCGTAATACCTTGAATACGATGTAACTTTAGTACGAGTTCTTTTTTCTCAAGTAATCCTTGCGAAATGCGGACTTCATCATTTCTTCGATTCACTGTGAAATCTCCATGTTTTAACGCATAACCAATTGTCGATATAATCCAAGAAATAACTAGTAAAATAGCTACCATGTAAATCCATCCATATATATCGTGGTCCATTACATATGACTCTACGCTATTTTTGATCCATTTCGGAATATACTCATCCACTTGGTTATAAACGAAAAATATTAAAGAGAATAATAATCCAAATTGACCAGATGTAATAGACGCTAATAAAATTTCTTTCCAAGTTAACTTATATTCTGTCGCTTGTTTTTCCTCTGTCATGATTTCTTTTTCTACTGCATGTTCTGCAGATTCATCTAACGTTGCTTCTACTTTCACTTCTGGAGTCGGCTCATTTAGTAAGGAAATAAGCTCCTTTGCCTCATCTTCCGTAATACCAGCTAAGCTCACTTCTGCGTCGTCGCCTCCGCCAGCTGTTTCGATTTGAATTTTCTTTAAACCGAGCATTTGATATAGCACGTTAGAACTTGTATTAATTGTTTGGACACGCTCTTTATTTAAGTAGCTCTCCTTCTTCACAAAAAGCCCTTGTTTCACATGTAATACGTTATTTTCAACCCAGTATGTTGTGTAATACCATTTTTCAAACGCTGAAAAAACGGTGAGTAAACCGAATCCAGCGGGAATTAAATACCAAAATGGGAACTTTCCGTTTAAGCTAAACATGAAAATAATGAGTGGTATAAAATCTGTTATTTTTAATTCTAATAACATCGTAATGGGATGCTGCCTCTTATACATCCTCATCACTCACTTTCGCTAATTCTGCGATTCTCGTTTTTAACATTTCCGCTTCATACATCGTTAAGCCTGGAATGCTATGAGAAGTTGCTGCTGTTGAAATGTGTAATTCTGCTAGGCCATATTTTCTCATAATCGGACCTTGTTCAATCGTAACGTGCTGCACACGAATCATCGGCACTAATACACGTTTTACAACGAATAGACCGTGCTGAATTTCAAGCTCTTCTTCGTTTAGTTGATAGCTATAATAACGCTGACGTAGTTTCGGGAATATAAAGTACTCAAATGGTGCTAGCGCAACCGTTAATCCGATTAATACGTACAAAATCCATGCCCACCAATCAAACTTTATCATGAGGAAAAGGTAAGCTAAAATGACGAGAATACCGATTCCTTCTTCAATTACAGCACGAACTTTCCACACCTTGACCATATCAGGGTGAATTTCATTTTTCAATGGATCCATGTAACCACTCCAAATCTATTAATCTAATATATGAATTCTCTCAAACTATATTTTACATAACTTTACATAAAATTGAAATTTTATTATTTATCCGCTTTTTTTTCAGGAATAAAATATCCGAACCAAAGTAACCACACGAAACCGATTAATGCAAACCAACCTTTATCCGCTTGAAAAGCTTCAATCATACCTGGAATTTTATAAATCCCAATGAATCCAAGAAAACCGAGCCACCAGTTTTTTTGCATTTTCACCTTTATTCCTCCTTCATAACGTTTTTCACATTTTGAATCCAAATTTCTTTATACTTTAAATCGAATCCTATTAATATGTAATTACTCATATTATCAATAACGAGCGCTAACGTATGCGCGTTTTCTTCTGTTGCATGTTGTGACACAACACCAAGTCTCGCGCCTTGCTTCAATAAATCGTGGAATCCATTTAAGAAATCTTCTTGTATTTCAAATAAGCGTTTCTGATACTTTTCATTTCGCGTCGCAGTTACGATGAATTCATTTATAATGCGTAATATACCTTCTTGACCTCTATACTCCGACAACATATGTAAACCATCTGCAATTAACTTTTCTTCAAAGTTTTCTTTCGTATATTGGTCTTTATCGAAGTAACTCACGAAATGATATCCAGAAAAAATCTCTTCAAATAAAAAATCCACTAACGCTTCTTTAGACGGAAAATGATAATAAATAGCTGGCTTTGATATACCTACTTCTTTCGCAATCATGGAGAGACTCATCTTTTCAATACCATGCTCTGCCATTAGTTTAAATGATGCCTCTACAATGTGCTTCGATGTTTGTAAATTTTTTGTCATACTGTACCTCTTTTATTTTTACTTACCGGTCGGTAAATAAAGTGTAAAATAAAAAATCATCGTTTGCAAGTTTGATTCAAAACTATATATTACTTTTTCAATCTACATTATGGATTTAGATCATATTCCTTAATAATGACTACAATAATCTTTAATCCAGTTAAACTACAAAAAGCACCTTTATGAGTGCTTCTTGTAATCTAATATTTAGGCCCCATATAATCATAGCTTTGGTCCAGCGCTTTGAATAGATCAATGGCACTCTTTAATTCATGCTTATCAGACTCTAATTCTTCCATTCTTCTTTCAATATCTTTTTTAAAAGATTCCAAATCACTAATAGCCTTCTTCCCCACTCCAATTTGCGACCAACTTGAAAGAAGTAAATCATGAACATTACTTACGACCCTTTTATTATGATTTAAATCTTGAATCATATGCTCAAATTGTTGTAAGGCTTGATTCAAAGCTTCTTCATTTATATAAATTCGTGGCATCTTAAACTTTTCCCTTAATAGTTTTGATCCGTTCTCTTATAATCCTCGGCTTTTTTCTCAATAAAATCTGAGATTTCCGTTGCTGTTCGTATGTACCAAAAACTTAAATGCTCTACATGTGCACGTATATTACTTATCGTAGCTTCTAACCGCTTACTTTCGGCTGTTTCTAATAAATCCATCATATTTGAAGTTAATCTCGGCACCCTATCTTGAAATTCTTGTGCATTTCGCTTCATATCTCTTACAGCTTGTTCTAGATTCTCTACAACTACGTGGATTTCTCCTCCACCTAACAACTTACCAGGTGAATCATATACTCTTTCCCCTGTATCTAAATTCAAAAGATATGGACTCGACAAATTTCCATCTTTCCCCATCTGGAAATACTTATTATTTTGATAATGAAATCCAGGTTTATCTTTTACGGAGTCCAAAAAGCGATTAGCTTCAAACAATAGTCTTTGTTCCAATGGTAATTTAGAAAGGGCTTCTTTCGTAGTAGGTGGTGTAACAGCATAAGTTGAACCTATGTGACCATCATATGGACCAAAAGGACCATAACCGATTGAATCTGATCCGTGAACAATCGAAACAATTCTACCTTTAAATTCTCCATTATTAGCCCTTTCTTGTAAATCAGGTGATAACAAATGTTTTGCACTTGGCGCATTCCATGACATACATCTTACACTGTCATTAGATGCCGCTACATATTCTGCTAAAGCGCCCCCTAACGAATGGCCTGTCGTATATATTTCTACATCATCCTTATCCTTATATTTATCCATTACTTGTTTCATGACTCTGTCAGCTTGTTCGAATTGATTATGAGATTCCCACTGCCCATTCTCTTCGTTCCAATATCTTCTTTGATTTTCTCCCCTTTCTCCTGCCTTGGGGCTGGTGCCGGATCATGAACGCCATCCCTCTTAATAAAAAACCTTCCATCAGTTAACGCATCCTTCATTCCTTCTCCGGGCTTTAAAGAATCTTTTTCAAAAATTTTATCTCCTTCTGTACCGCGGAAAGCTACCATTACTTGCTTTTTCCCATCGACAACTCGTTCAAAGGCTACTGCATCCATTCCGGTTTGTTTGTCATGGAATGTTTCTCCTACTTTCCATGTTTGTACCGTATCCTCTTCAGCATTTTTAATGTTAATACTATCTTCTAAATCCTTATCATTTCGATAAGCCTCTTTAGATAAACGGTAAAAAGTTTCATCTGTAATTTTATTATTTTCTTTCAAAATATTCCCACCTTGTAAAAAATGGTATATCCTAATAACTAGGATAACATCATTGGAGGGAGAAAATGGTTATCAAATTCAAAAAAATTAGTTTTTATTTCCTTTTAATCTTTGTATTTGCTACTTTAGGAGGGTGTACTGTGGATAATAAAAAAGAAGAGCAACTAATAGTAGATAAGGCTACAGAAACAACTATTAAATATTTTAAAGAAAAAGAAAATCTAGATGTAGTGATTACTAAACATAAATTTGCCCCGAAGGACTTTCAAAGTGTTTGGATTTCAGGACATGTGAAAGATGATAAAAACAAAAAATTTTCGGCAGATGTTGAATTCGCTAATGATTATCACATCGGTTCCATTTCCACATCTGAAGGTTTTGATTTAAAACACTAAATCTAATAGTTTCACTTCAACATAACTATTTAAGTTTGCTTCTTTAATTCAGGAGTGTTCCTTATAAGAAAGAAAAACTAAAAAGCACCCACCATCAAAATAGATGTAAACATAGAAAGGGAATGAAAATCGAAAAGCTACAGCAACCATTGATTATGAAAACAATTACAAAGTGGAATCAATTAGTTTAGATCCAGAAAAATAACATTTTGATGAAGCACAATACATACAACTTTAAGAGGATTCAAGTCGGAGAAAGGCACCTTAGGGTGTCTTTTTTAAGTAAAATATTTTAGCATATGAAGTTTTTTTCTTAACAAAATGATTTGTATCTGTTTTTAAATCCTTCATACCTTCCCTGGCTTCATCGGAACGCCTAAAGAGATTTTCTCGATAATTTTGTCCCCTTCTGTCCCCTAGAAAGCTACCATAACTTGCTTCTTCCCATTTATATCTCGTTCAAAGACCACTGCGTCCATTCTGGTTTATCGTGGAATGTGTCTCCCTTTTCCTACGTTTGTAAACTTCAATCATCTTTATTGGTAATAACAACTTCTTCTTCAATATCTTTATCAGATTTATACGTAGTGTCTGCCAATTGATAAAAAGTAGAATCTAAAACTTCATTTTTATTACTCAAAACATTTTTCTCCTACAACATTTGATATATTTTTATAATTAAGATAACATTTACGGAGGATAAATATGAATATTACAATCAAAAAAATTAGTTTTTTTCTACTCTTTATATTTATTTTAAGTATTTTAGGGGGATGTACTATAGATCAAAAGAATGATGAACAACAAATAGTTAATAAAGCAACAGAAACAACCATTCAATATTTTAAAGAAAAAGAGAATTTGGAAGTGACTATTACGAATCATCGATTTCCTTCTAATGATATCGAAACTATTTTTATAACTGGTCATATCAAAGATGATTATAATATCGGTTCTATCTCTACTACTAATTTCAGCCTAAAACACTGAAAGGACAATCTGAAATTTTCCTTTTAAACATTAATCATTAGAACAAAAAAAGACATCCTAAATGTGTGATTTAGGATGTCTTTTTTATAAAACAAATCAATTCCTATTTAGATAAACGGTAAAAAGTTTCATCTATATTTCCAACTCGCAAGCGTAAATCATTATTGATCATCCACAATAATATAAGCTGTTCTAATCGGCCCATGTACACCTACGACAAGGTTCATTTCAATGTCCGCGCTATTTGACGGGCCCGAAACGAAGTTCACACAAGCCGGCAGGTTTTCTCCCGCTTTACTTTGATCATGAATCAGTTTTGTAGCTTGGGTTAACCTTGGTACAATCGTACTTTTAGGAACGATTGCAATATATGACTCTGGAAGCAAACTAACATGCCTTCCTTTTAACCCATCATTAAATAACACAACGGTTCCTGATTCCGCTAGAGTCATATCACTGAACGTAATGCCAAGGTCAGCAGCTTTCGCAAATTTTATGTCCTCTTCTTTATCATCTAATCCCCATGCACGAAAATGTGTTGTACCTTCATTTTTGAAAAATGGAGTAAGACCATACTCATTACAGCGCTCATCATTCGCATACATAGCAGATTTGATATTCCAATCTTTTATAAAAGACCCCAGTGTTTCAACAAGATTTTCCTTTGTTGTTCGCTTTACTTCTGTATGAATGACTTCACAGTGCTCTATTAACTGTAATACAAGTTCATCTTGCGAAAGTCCGTCAAAAACATCCCACTGCGGGGAAAAAGACCATTTCGGTTTTTCCACTGCTTCTGGACGTTTCCTACCAAGCTTTTCTGATAATTGGAGTAAAAATCCCTCACGATTTTGGATGGCCATCATCGTTCTCCTTTACGTGTTTTTCAAACCACTCTCGAAACGGTTGTTTTTTCGGAACTGGAAAATCTCTCGCGTCCGTCCAATCTTTTAACGGCCCAATGCCGCGCTCAATTTTATCTCCTTTTGCGAGAGGTTTTAATGCATACGGAGCGCTCTTCGCAGCAAAAGAAAATAATCTAGGACTCTTCACCACTTTTTCAAAACCTTTCATAGCTACGTTCCAAGCTACAGGCGATTGTTTTTCTTCTACGATGCGGCTGCGATGTTTAATTAATAAATCGTGTAACGGGATTTTCACTGGACACGCTTCTGTACAAGCCCCACAAAGGCTAGATGCATAAGGTAAATCCTTATATTCATCATATCCTCCTAAAAGCGGTGTCAACACAGCTCCAATCGGTCCTGGATAAATAGAGCCGTATGCATGTCCACCAATATGCCTGTATACAGGACACACATTAATACATGCCGCGCAACGAATGCACTGAAGGACACTTTGGAATTCTGTTCCTACAATATCGGAACGACCATTATCAACAATGACTAAATAGAATTCCTCAGGTCCATCTGTTCCGCCGGGCTCTGTTAACCCTGTAATATAACTTGTTAACTTTTGTCCTACAGAACTTCGGCATAGAAGTGTGACTAAAACATCAAGCTCTTCCCATGTCGGAACAATACGTTCCATCCCCATAACTGTAATCAACGTTTTCGGAAGTGTCGTAGTAAGTCTTGCATTTCCTTCGTTTGCTACGATAGAAATCGATCCAGACTCTGCAACAGCAAAGTTACATCCAGTCACCCCTATATCCGCTGCAAAAAAATCATCACGTAAATAATCTCTTACAAACCTCGCCATTTCCGTAGGATCAGATGTTCCAGTGTAATTTAACTTTGTTTTAAATATTTCACAAATGTGTTCTTTATCCTTGTGAAGACACGGGACAACAATATGCGAGGGAGGATCATGGTCATTCACTTGTAGAATAAATTCAGCAAGATCTGTTTCTAAAACTTCCGCCCCAGCTTCTTCAATCGCTTCATTTAAACTAATCTCTTCTGTTACCATCGATTTTGATTTCACAATTTTTTTCGCATTTTTCTTTTTTACAATCTCTTTTACATATTCCCTTGCGTCTTCTGCAGTCTTTGCGAAATAAACGAAACCACCGTTTTTCTCAATATTTTCACTTAGCTGATGTAAATAATAATCAAGGTTTTTTAATGTATGCTTTCGAATTTCTTCTCCTAAAGCTCGCCATTCCTCCCAGTTCCCAAGACTCTCAGTCGCTTTTAATTTCTTGACTCTAAGACCATCTTGCGCTTTCCTGACAGCCTGTCGCATAAATTTATCCCCAATGCCTGTTTCAGTACGCTTATGAAAGGGATCGTTCCCAATTTTCATTCCCATCTCTTTATCCCCCTCTTATTTTCGATCTTCATTTAATACTTGAGCAATATGTTTTACATCAATTGGATAACCATTACGTGTTAAACGTCCTTTTATATTCATTAAGCAGCTACAATCCATCCCAATTAATAAGTCCGCACCGGTTTCCATAATATGCTTTACTTTTTCCTCAACCATTTGCTCAGAGATTTCTGGCATTTTCACCGAGAATGTCCCTCCAAATCCGCAACAATCATAATTATGCGGCAGTGAAACAACTTCCAATCCCTTTACACATTTTAATAATTTTTGCGGCGGTTCTTTAATCCCCATTAATCGGCTCATATGACAAGATGTATGAACTGTTGCTTTTTTATGAAGCACCGCACCTAAGTCTTCTTTCCCTAATACTTCAACGAGAAATTGTGTAAATTCATACGTTTTGTTCGCAAGTTCAGTCGCTTTTTTCTTCCATTCAGCTTCACTTTCAGAAAACAAGCTAGAAAACTCGTGAACCATCATAGCGCAAGATCCCGACGGCGCCACAACATATTCTGAACTAGCAAAGGCTTCAATCATATGTTTTGCAGCTGTTTTTGTTTCTTTCACATACCCGCTATTATAAGCAGGTTGTCCGCAGCAAGTTTGAGTTTTCGGAAAATCGACTTCACACCCTAAATCTTCAAGAATTTCCACAACATCTCTCCCTACTTCTGGATAAAAAATATCTGCAACACAAGTGATAAAAATTGATACTTTCATATTTTGCACCCCTAAATACAGTAAAGTAAGCTCAAGTAACTTTATTTGTATATTATTGGTAAAAAAATAAAAAATATGAATAAAAATATAAAAAAAGTGATTGAGGACTATCTCAATCACTAAATGCCAAAGTCGGAACAAACAAAGCTCTTGCTTCTGCAAGTGTGTCAACGAGCGAACTTTGATACTGTCTCTTCTTTGAGATGTGTATGAGCCAATCCCGAAATATCGTATATTGATATATCTTAGTGTGAAGAAGGGATATGTGTCAGGGCGTGGAATATAGAAGTATCTATGCGATGAAGGGAGTTTTGCATCTTGAAGAAACAAATCGGCATGATTGTATCTGCATTCACTTGCGTATCCATCCTTTTAAGCGGTTGTGGAACAACAAAAACCAACGAAACCCCGAAAACAGAAACGGTACAAACGACAAAGGATGTAAGGGAATTGGTTTGGAACTCGTTATCGCAAGCAGAGAAAGATGAAGTAGATGGCAGTTGGAAAGATGCCAAAGTCAGCAAGGTAATAGCGGATGCAACCAAATATCAACTCGATGATGCGTCATTCAAAGGAAAAGAAGTAACACTCGTTACCATTCCGGCTAAACAGCGAGAGTTGTTAGGCGATATAAATAGACTCGTGGACGAACCATCAGGTAAGGTCATAGGAAGTTCGATGAGGAAGTAGGAACGAAGAGGGGTAAAGCCCCCCTCTTCGTTTTTGCATCAAAAGCAACAATATCTACGAAAACAGCCAAAATAATAAATAGAAAAGCCTCCTAAATTACACATTTAAGAGGCTTTTCTATTTTGATAAAACAAATTAATTTCTATTAAGCAATCGCATACGATAACAATTCATCGTCACTTCCCCAAGCCTTTGCAGTAATTGATAGTTCGCATACGCGCCGACCGGGGCACCGATTACTGGGACGAGCTGTAGCATCTTCGCTAAATCGATATAGTCTCGGTACTCTGTTTGGAACTTTTCCCAGTCCATATGATTTTCTTCTTCTGTATCCCACGTTTCAATTGCTTTCCATACTTCTTTTCGGTGGTCGTCACTTGAAAAAGCAAGTTGGAACACGTGAAGGATAAAGAGGCGTTCTTCTTTGTTACTCGTATCAAATCCATACAATGTTGCTGCATCGAATAAAAATTTTATTTTAATCGTAAGTAAAAGCGGGAAATCAGCAAGACCAAGAAGAATACCACCAGCTCCCGTACCTGCTCCTTCTGCTGCTGCTATTTTTTTGTACTCATCCATTTTTTTACGGACTTCATCATCACGTCTTTGCAGTGACCAGTTCGTCTCTTTTAATTTCGGCTTTATAAAATTTGATCCGGCACTAATCGTTTGCACCATCATCCGAATCGTTTCTGTTAATACTTTTTGTACTTTCGCCGGAATGAGCTGTTGTACTTTCGTCTGCACTTTTTTTGAGAACCGTGTCATCATAGAAGAATCTTTCATGAATGTAGCTTTCCACTGCTCCAATTCTTTTATAACCTTCTCTTCATACGTAATCATAGGTTCATTCCTTTCAGTTTAAACGCTCAATGCGCTTCGCACTGTATCGATAAACGAAACCAATACTAAATAATATGCTTACTACAAATAAAATGCCGGTCATAATGAAATCTTTCGTCGCAAGTGCAAATAAAATTGTAAATACAGCACTGCCGATAATAAGAATCGCATTTAATAAAGTAAGAAAATCTTCCTTCTTCTCGTCTTCCTCTACTGGATACAAATCAAGCCAAACTTTCATACGGTGATGTTTCCAAAGGGTTAAGAGCTGGTAACCGATTAAGTATAAGAAAACAAGGCTTACGATAAATCGTCCATATAAAAATGGAATAAAGTAAAGAATAACTCCTCCAAGAGCGAGCAGGCGCACATATAAGCCAAAATAGTTACCAGATCTTAAAAATGTTCTCGTATATAAGTATAAATATGTACGCTTCTCACCGATCATCGAAAGGATAAAATCAAGCCATTTCCTACGTGATACTCTCTCTTTTAACTCCCGTACATCAACAAACATATTCGCAATGCGGTACAGCAGCATCATTTTTTTACCTTCTTCAGAAATTAAATACTCCCAGTTCAACGGCTTTCCCTTCACCTTTTGATGCATAACAGCAAGGTATAGCACCATTAAAAAGACAATTACACCAGTAAAAATGACTGAAGTACGTTCTACAAGGAAATACACAAATAATCCATTTAAGATAAAACGAATGAACCAATCTGTTTTTTGAACGCTTTGATCTGTTAAAAATGATTTTTCCCACGCAACGAATAAATTCCACGCTTTTACAATGACGAATGCGAGTACAATCCATATGTAAGCCGCTCCTGTTTGTTTCATTTGCTGGAAATATAACGGGGCAAGCGCAGCCGCTACGATTGCGATTATGTATAACTGAATCATAAACGTAAAGAGAAATGCCTTTGTAAAGTAAGGCTTTAACTTTTCTTCAACTGGCAGCAAATACACGAGGTCCGCTTCTTTTAATAACGTTTGGATGGATCCAGCTGTTAATACGAGGCCAAGTAAGACTGCCATAACGAGCGCTGTCGGAAACGAAGATGTTAACGTTTGTAACCATTGCTGGTAATAATACGCTCCTGCGCCGATGATAAATATGAAAATAAATTTCAAATGATCATTAAATACGTATTTACTATATGTACGAACTTCTTTTAGAAAGTGCCGAAATCGTTCTTTCCATAATGCTGTGCTATTCATAATCTTCTTCCTTTGTTAATGCAATATAAATATCATCTAACGTTGCACCAGGCATGTTAAACCCAGATTGAAGTTCTGATAATGTTCCCATCGCTCTCACTTCACCTTGATGCAAAATAATGAATGAATCACAATAGCGCTCTGCTGTCGCTAAAATATGTGTACTCATTAAAATACCTGCACCACTCTTTTTCATTTGATCCATCATTTGAAGAAGCGATTGAATCGCTAACGGATCAAGCCCAACGAAAGGTTCGTCCACAATGTAAAGGGATGGCTCAACTAAAAATGCACTCATAATCATTACTTTTTGTTTCATCCCTTTTGAGAAATGAGATGGAAACCACTTTAAACGATTTTTCATACGAAATTCTTGTAATAGTTGTCCTACGCGTTCTTCATATTGTTTTTCATCTACACCGTACGCCATCGCTGTTAATTTCAAATGCTCTTCTAACGTTAACTCATCATATAATACTGGCGTTTCTGGAATGAAAGAGAAACTAGAACGGTACGCTGTCATATCATCACGAATTGTTTTCCCGTTAATTGTGACAGTTCCTTTTTTGGGTTCCATTAAACCGATGATATGTTTAATTGTCGTACTTTTACCAGCTCCATTTAAACCGATTAAGCCGACAAGCTCGCCTTTATTAACAGAGAACGAAACATTTTGCAGTACAGGTCGTTTCGTATATCCTCCTGTAACATTTTCTACACGCAATAACTCGCTCATACGACACCACTTTCTTCATTGATATTCATTCACTTTTGTAAGAAATGTATATATTCATCTTACCAAAAATCATGGTGCACTACATAGTTTCGATGCCTCCAAAAAAAAATTTAAATTTCTTGGCATATATTTTTACGAAAGCGGACATCATAATTAGTGAGGAAGGAACACATTGAAAAAGCAACCACCAATTGATGAGTATAACAACACAGTGAAGTCATCATGAAATGGGGTGTCCAAATTGGACAATGAAATTTACACATAACCAGATAATTTGTTTCATTTTCGAAACGGGGTGTCTCCGAAAGAGCATATACTGTTTTAAAAAATAAACAATTTCATTTTAAAAAAAGATTGCAATTCATTTCACTTGAAAATGGGGTGTCTACGGCAGAAACTTTAGCCGATTTACCGTGCATTTCTTAAATAAATGAGGTGTCTGCGAACCGTAAATTATAAAAAATGCTTTTTCAATCCCTCTTCAGAAAACAGGAAGCTGAGTCAGCTTCCTGTTTTTCGTGTTTGTTCTACTATGTAATTATGGTAAAATACGGCTAAGGCTATTTGAAAGGATGAGATCGATGAATCATACAGCGGACAATTGTATTTTTTGTAAAATTATTGACGGGCAAATCCCTTGTTCAAAAGTATACGAAGATGAACATGTGCTTGCATTTTTAGATATTAGTCAAGTAACAAAAGGACATACTCTTGTTATTCCAAAAGTTCACAAACAAGACATTTTTGCGTTAACGCCAGAAATCGCATCACACATTTTTGCTGTCGTTCCAAAAATCGCAAATGCAATGAAAGCAGAATTTAATCCAGTTGGCTTCAACTTGCTTAACAATAACGGCGAGAAAGCTGGACAAACTGTATTCCACTTCCACCTTCATTTAATTCCACGCTACGGTGAAAACGATGGTTTCGGTGCTGTTTGGAAATCACACCAAAATGAATACACTATGGAAAATTTACAAAACATCGCAAGTACAATTGCAAATAGTGTGAAATAGTGCCACTATAATAAGAAGTAATACATAACAAGCCTATCCCTTTGGCATATATACCCTATGGCTTGTTTCTTCACAAAAAATGCCGAGGATATGATTTTTTGTGCATAGCACGTACAAGAGAGAAAAGTTCACTTTTCTTCCTCATGACTTAAAGATATGCACAGTTTTATACATCATGAATACGAACGAAAAATAAGGAGGTTTCCTTTTATGTCAAAAGCTAAATCCTTTATTACAGGTGTAATTTGCGGCGGAGCAGTTGCTGGACTAGCCGTTCTTTTCTCAACTCCTTCTTCTGGTAAAGCTATGCGCGGTAAGCTGAAAGAAAAAGGAACTGATATTAAAAAGACATTAGCTGATATTACAGCTGATACGAAGTTGTTAAAGCGCCAAATCGTTGAAACTGCTTCAGAAGGTAAAGAAGTATTTCAAGAACTAAAAGACGATATGCAAGACACGCTTTCTAACTGGAAACAAGATATTTCTCAAAACAAACGGCATATCGAAAAAGAAATTTTAGACATTCAAAAGTCAATTGAGAAACTACAAGAAGCCGTTCCCGAAAAAGCGTAAACATATTCCTGCTTAGTTTTTTGCATATAACAAATATTTTTTATACGAATTGACCTTGACACGGCATATCACATAGATATGCCGTGTTTTTATGCATTTACAATATCTGTTATCCCTTAACATGTAAAGACAACACATGTATTCTTGACTCATAAAACGCTTCCATAGTTATGCATGATTTGTATAGATTGTCATTTTTCCAAAAAATTTTCACAATTCTCACAAAAAGACTTTATTAATTTTTATTTTACTGGCATAATAGATAGTAATGAAAAAGAATGTTAAAGTGGGTGAGTAAATGAAAAGTGGAGAAAAAGATTACTCGGTAAAAGAAGCGATGATTTTCAGCCAACGCATTGCTCAATTATCGAAAGCGTTATGGAAATGCGTAGAGAAAGATTGGCAACAGTGGATTAAACCTTACGATTTAAACATTAACGAGCATCACATTTTATCAATCGCTTATCATTTAAAAGGGGCTTCTATTTCTGAGATTGCTAAGTTTGGAGTTATGCACGTATCAACGGCGTTTAACTTCTCTAAAAAGCTAGAAGAACGCGGCTATCTTGTATTCTCGAAAAAAGAAGATGATAAACGAAATACGTACATTGAAATTACAGACAAAGGGGAAGAATTACTACTTCGCTTAATGGAGGAGTATGATCCTGAAAATAATTCTGTGTTTAATGGGGCTCTTGCACTTCGTAATTTTTACGGTAAGTTCCCAGAAAATATCGAACTTATCGCAATCCTGCGTAATATTTACGGACAAGACTTCATCGATATTTTTGAGAAATCATTAGAGAATATTGAGGAGAACTTTACGGAGACTGATCAAAAATTAGTTAAAAAATAATCTTTTTATCTTTTCGCAATCATGCGTAAAAATTCATTCATAAGTGGTACAAATAAGCCTTGCTTTACTAGCGCTTCCGCAGTTTCGTTTACTTCGAGCTGATGTGGAAGCGCTTTTTCAAATTGATCTAACAGCGCATCGAACAATAGAAAGCCTTCTGCTTTCTCCTTTACGTATTGTTCGTTCAGTTTTTCACAAAGATTTAGTATACGTTCAATATCTTTTTTACGAGCTTTTTTCTTTATGATTAAAGAATAAAATGGACACTTTTCTTCATCAATCATTTTAAATAGTAGGTCTACGTAATATTCAGCTTGTTCTAGTCTTCTTACAACGTCCATTTTCTCCCTCGCTTCCTAACACAAAGTCTTCTATTTCTGAATTTTGTAACACGAACAAAATATCGTATGATACAATATATAAAGTATATGTATTTTAGCCAAAAGGAGGTCTCGCCTCATGACTCTTATAACCGTTGTTTTTGTCGCATTCGCACTTCTTGTTATATTTTACACGAATTTCATGACACATACACTGTGTGAGCGAAAACAAATATCTGCGAGCCGCCAGCCAGGTGTCTTTCGAGTTATTAATGTATGTATTACCATTCTATTAATTTCTAGTTATATAGAAATTATATTTCATGGAAAGTGAGGAAGGAAAGCCCCTTCCTCATTTTTTTCCTCTATAAGCAAATTATACCTACTATAACCAATAAAATAAACAGTACAAGTAATAAAATAAGTTGAGAATTCATCCCCCATCCCCTCCTCTTTTCTGTATATGCAACATGCGCCCAATATGGTACCCCTTCAAAATCTGACACAAACTGGTTAAAATTTCTTTATCAATAGGAAAACGAGTCGAAATATGATATATTAAATTTTGTACATATTGCTTATACTATGAAATAAACGACACGCATCTAAACTTTATCCCAAAGCCTCGCTAAGCCCTGTTAAGCGTGCTTTTACATATAAAAAAGCAAAGACATCAGTGAGACTTAATCGGGTTCTTATGAACGAAAATAACCTATCATAAGGCGTTTCTTCATTTGTATGGGATAAATTAAAAATACATAATAGTAGGAGTGTTTATTGAATGAAGAAAGCTATGCTTGCCTTAGCCGCAACAAGTGTAATCGCATTATCAGCATGTGGAACATCATCATCATCATCAGACAAAATTGTTACATCTAAAGCTGGTGACATCACTAAAGAAGAGTTCTACAATCAAATGAAGACACAAGCTGGTAAACAAGTACTAAATAACATGGTTATGGAAAAAGTACTTATCAAAAACTACAAAGTCGATGACAAAGAAGTAGACAAAAAGTACGATGAAATGAAAAAGCAAGTCGGTGACCAATTCGATACACTATTGAAACAACAAGGTCTTAAAGAAGAAACAGTTAAAAATGGTGTTCGCGCTTCATTAGCTCAAGAACAAGCGATTGAAAAATCAATTACTGATAAAGATTTAAAAGCAAAATATGAGGACTATAAGCAAGAAATTAAAGCAAGCCATATTCTTGTAAAAGATGAAGAGACTGCTAAAAAAGTGAAAGAAGAACTTGCACAAGGTAAATCTTTCGAAGAGTTAGCGAAACAATACTCTGAAGATCCAGGTTCAAAAGAAAAAGGTGGCGACTTAGGATTCTTCGGACCAGATAAAATGGTTAAAGAATTCGATGAAGCTGCTCGTAAGCTGAAAAAAGGCGAAGTAAGTGAACCAGTAAAAACACAGCATGGTTACCATATCATTAAAGTAACTGATACTCATGCTGACAAAACTTTCGATCAAGCAAAAGCTGACATCAAAAAAGAAGTAGTTCAAGAAAAATCACAAGATGCTCAATTTATGAACGATCTTATGATGAAAGAAATCAAAAAAGCTGACGTAAAAGTTGACGACAAAGATTTGAAAGATCTTTTCGAAGAACCAAAAGCTGACGCTAAAAAAGACGCAAAGAAATAATGAAAAGCTCGGGCTAAGCCCGAGCTTTTTTTGTATGTCCTCTCTTCGCGATACGTTACATCCGGATTCGGTAAATGAAATTATACAATTGGTTCTTCAAATCGATCAACTATAGATCTATTTATATCGGCGATTTTTCAATTATATCGACTTACCGACAAAAACTGACAATGCTTGCAGTCCCCTCTTAAAGAAAAACAAAAAAACCTCGATTCGCGCATGCGGAACCAAGGTTTATCTTATTATCATTGATTAAATTAAAAAACTATGTTAAATTAGTACAGAAACGCATTCGTTAATAACATCAGAATGTATTTATCCGTATCTTAATTGTACACCAAAACACATCTTCAGTCAACCTCTATTTTTCACTTTTAAAGGAGCGCTTACGTATGAACAAAAAACTTGATCAAGAGCAAAAACGATTGGATAGCGTAATAGAAACTATTACGGAGCAAATTGATAAACTGGAAAGCGAAACCGGCAGACGCCGGGCAGAAGTAATCAACATTCGTAAACACTTCTGGGATGATGTTAAAGTTAACACTGATACTTTTGATGATTATCTTGAAACAGTTATCAACTTAAGACAACAAGCTCAGTCACTAGCCGTAACACAAATCACCCATAAGCACACCTTTAATCGACTTGCCGCACTACGACGTATGCATAAAGCACCTTACTTCGGACGAATCGATTTTAAAGAAGAAGGAGAATCTGATGCAGAGAAAATTTATATCGGCGTCGCTACCCTTACCGATGCAAGCGGAGAAAACTTTCTTATATACGATTGGCGCGCACCTATTTCGAGTGTTTACTACGATTATCCACCAGGACCGGCTGAATACAGTACACCAGGGGGCGTAATCCACGGTAATGTGGAAAAGAAATTGCAATACATTATTCAAAATGGCGAGATTGATTCTATGTTCGATACGAGCCTTACAATTGGCGATGAAATCCTGCAACAAGCGCTCGGAAAAGGTACAAACAAACATATGCAAAGTATCGTTGCTACTATTCAGCGCGAGCAAAATGAAATTATTCGTCACGATGAAGGGCGACTACTTATCGTTCAAGGAGCTGCTGGTAGTGGTAAAACGTCGGCTGCCTTGCAGCGAATTGCCTATTTACTATATAAATATCGCGAATGGTTAAAAGCAGATCAAATCATCCTCTTCTCCCCTAACACCATGTTCAACAGCTACGTATCTAACGTATTGCCAGAACTCGGTGAAGAGAATATGCAGCAAGTGACATTCCAGGAATATTTAAACCATAGACTCAGTAAGTCATTTGACGTTGAAGATCCTTATGAACAACTAGAATATATGCTGACTGAAACGAATAGCCCTGCCTATAAAACTAGAAATGCGAGCATTCGCTTTAAAGCATCCACTCAATTTTTCGAAATGATTAGAACGTATAGACAATCCCTTGAATCTTCAGGCATGTTATTTAGAGGAATGAAATTTAGAGGAAAACTGATTGCCTCTGCTAAAGAAATCGCAGAGCAATTTTATAACACTGATTCCTCCCTCCGCTTCCATAATAGAATCGAGAAATTAACGGAGTGGCTAAATAAACAAATAGATGCAATCGAAAAGGCAGAACTAAAAAAACCTTGGGTAGAAGAAGAAATTGAACTACTTAGTAAAGATGAATATCAAAAAGCTTATAAATACTTACAGAAAAAAGGAGAGTTTGAAGACAACTCCTTTAATGATTATGAGAAAGAAACGAAAGTACTTGGACGTATGATTGTCCGTAAAAAATTGAAGCCGCTTCGTAAAGGCGTCCAAACATTGCGTTTCATCAATTTCACTGGAATATATAAACAACTCTTCACAGATGCATCATGGGTTACTGGAGAAAAACCGAAAGATTGGGACGACATTTGCTCGCTAACGGTGAACATGCTCGATGAAGGAAAGCTACATTACGAGGATGCGACTCCATTTTTACTTTTAAAAGAATTAATTGAAGGCTTCCAAACGAACAGATCAATTAAACACGTACTCGTAGACGAAGCGCAAGATTATTCTCCGTTTCAGTTCGAGTTTTTAAAACGTCTCTTCCCTGCAGCAAAAATGACTGTACTCGGAGACTTTAACCAAGCAATATTCGCTCACGCAAGTGAAACAGTGAATTTCAATACACTTACTAGCTTATATGGACCAGATGAAACAAACGGCATCAACTTAACTCGTAGCTATCGCTCAACAAAACCGATTATTGAATTTACACGATATCTCGTACCGGAAGGCAAGAACATTCACGCCTTTGAACGTGACGGTGAGAAACCTACAGTGACGAAAGTGTCTGGTTACAACGAACTGCACGAACATATTACTGCCAAAGTTGCCGAACTACAAAAACAACAGCACAATACGATCGCAATTATATGTAAATCTGCAGCTGAAAGCGCCGCTGCATATGAAGCACTTAGTAGCATTGAAGATATTAAACTTGTGAAGAGCACCTCTGCTGAATATGAACAAGGTGTTGTTATCATCCCTGCTTATTTAGCAAAGGGTATCGAATTTGATGCTGTTATTATTTACGATGCTTCTAAAGATGTATACAGTGATGAGAGCGTTCGTAGATTGTTCTACACTGCTTGCACGCGCGCAATGCATGAGTTGCAACTTTATAGCGTTGGCGAAGTTAGTCCTTTTATACTTGGGGCTAATTCGGAGAGTTTTGAGCTTATTACAACACCTTGATTCGTATCAAGGTGTTTCTTTTTTATGCAGGATTTACACCTTAAAAACAAAGGAAGGAGAGTTGCTATCAGCTCTTCTTCCTTTTTTAATAAATTACAACCAAAAATAACTATATACATCATAGGAAATCGAATATAATATCGCTAATCCTACACCAATAGCAAAAATTTTAAACAAATAAAAACTTAAGGACAGCACGATTGGAAAGGGGGTTAATAAAGAAAATATTAATGAATTCATACGCTGCTCTTTAAAAGTTTCTTTATCTATTTTAATCCCAAATAATATAATTCCACAGGATATAAAAAAACAAAGTGCCATAAAAAATATATCTTCCATACCTTACTCCTACTAATTTTATTATTATTTTCCTGAGGAACTTATCCTCTATTTATAAACACTAATTAAATAGCTTCTAACTAAAATATTATCTTAAAACCATCGAGAATCCTACCCAAAAATGCTTTCCATTCGCACAAATCAATATAAGTGTTACGAAATTCCATAAGATGATTCAAAAAGTAAAAGACTTAAAACGACCTGTATTTGCAGGTTATAATATCACTTCTCATCATGCAGACACACTTACGATTGATGTACTTCTATCTTCACCTTTATTAGATCCTAACACTTCTGAAAAAGACGCGGAAGAATACGCCTATTTACAACAACTAGCTGAATCAATCTCTCGTTCTGAATTATGTACTTCTATTGAAGCGAGTTCACTTATTTAAACACAACAAAAGGGTTATTTTTCATAACCCTCTACATACTATCTAACATTTACATTCGATTTCCCTTTATATGTATGAAGAGATTTATAGCATTTCACAAATATATCTTGCGTTAAGTCCTCAGCGACCTCTTTATTATTTACATATGAATACACAAGCTGCAGGACTTCTTGTCCATACTTGTTCATTATTTCATCGATAAGGTCTTCCTTATCTTCTATTTCAAACGCTTCTACCGTTAATTCATCCACATCATTTCCTCCTTCCCATATATTAGACGACGCACTGTATGGAAAAATTTTATAAATTCATAAAAAAATACGGATGGCAATGTCCATACCGTTTTTTTACGAATATTTATTTGCTTCTTGTCCCCTGATACTAATGCTCTTCTTAAAGATAGGAATTTTCATCCATATGTCTTGTTCCCTATTTTAAAACATAATACAATTAAAATGTAACTTAATAAGCTATAACTAGTAGGTGTGGCAATCATCTCTTCCATTTTGAAAAAAGGGGGGAGGTGATAAAATGATCGCGATGTTTGTAATTAAGTTAGTGTATGGTATCCTAACCGGAGCTGGCGTTGTTATCGGTAGAAGATACGTCGGTCCATGGCTAATTTCTGCATACAAAAAAGCGAGAACCACCCTGCTTCGTGGAAAAGGTAAGGGCGGTTCTCGGCTAAAACGTTAATGTAATTGTCTTATAACCGCACCTACTACCACCACAATAGCAAGTTAGGTTACAAAGGCAGAAGTTTCTCAGGCTTCTGTCTTCTTTATTTTATGCAAAATTCATACTATATACTCTATCATCATTGTAACACATTTTATTTATTTTTAGTCAAGATAAAAAACACCTGAAGGCTTTCCTCAGGTGTTTCTCTATTTTACGCTAACGCAGCTGCCTGCTCTTGTTGATCTACAGGAATGACAGCGTCTGTTAATGCTTTTTCTAGTTCAGCTGTGTATTTCATTTGCTCTTCTTTACTCCAGCCTAATTTCGCAGCCATGTAGTTGATTACTGCTTCTTTCCACTCGTATACCCAGTGAATGTTGAAGAATACAGCGCCTCTGCGGCGTACGAAGAAGTCAACTGGTTTTGCTGTCATTTCGTAATCCATTGCGTATACAAGTGGGATTAGAACGTCTAGCGGCATGTTGTATTCTTTCGCTTCATCTTTATGTTTTTTCGCTAAGTCGAATAGTATATCAACGTTAGAGCCGTAGAATTTCGCGAATTCTTCTGCTTGTGCTTTCGTTAAACCAGATTTCGTACCTTCATCTGCTTTTTTCGCAACGAATGCTGGGAATCCGTGTGAACCACTTACATGTCCGCCAGAGATTGGCATATGTTTCGTGTCGCTCTTCGCATATGCACTATGACCTTCTTTTTGTAGTAGGTTTGTTACGTAGTCTACTACCATTTCAGCCATTTTACGGTATCCTGTTAATTTTCCGCCCGCGATTGTAATTAAACCAGATTCAGAAGTCCAAATTTCATCTTTACGAGAAATTTCAGATGCATTCTTACCTTCTTCGTAAATTAACGGACGTACACCAGCCCAGCTTGACTCCACATCTTTTTCTGTAATTTTCACGCTTGGGAACATGTAGTTAATCGCATTAATGATGTATGTGCGATCTTCTGTTGTCATGTGCGGTACAGCTGCGTCTTTATCATAGAACGTATCTGTTGTACCTACGTATGTTTTTCCACCGCGAGGAATCGCGAACACCATACGTTTATCTGGTGTATCAAAGTAAATCGCTTGACCTAATGGGAAACGTTTTTGATTAATTACTAAGTGAACACCTTTTGATAATTGAAGTACTTTTCCTTTTTTCGAGTTATCTTTTTCACGAAGTGTATCTACCCAAGGACCAGCTGCGTTTACAATTTTCTTACCGTAAACCTCGTACACTTCTCCGTCTAGTAAATCGATTACACGTACACCGCATACTTTTCCATCTTTATATAAGAAACTGTCTACTTTTGCGTAGTTAACAGCTTTCGCACCATGCTCAATTGCTTCTTTCATTACTTCAATTGTAAGACGCGCATCGTCTGTACGATATTCTACGTAGTAACCGCCACCTTTTAATCCTTCTTTTTTCACAAGAGGCTCTTTGTTTAATGTTTCTTCACGGTTAAACATTTTTCTGCGCTCGCTTCGTTTTACACCTGCTAAGAAGTCGTATACACGAAGACCAATTGATGTACTAAATGATCCGAACGTACCGCCTGTATGGAACGGAAGTAACATCCACTCTGGTGTTGTTACATGGGGACCGTTCTCATATACGATCGCACGCTCTTTCCCCACCTCTGCTACCATTTTCACTTCAAGTTGTTTTAAATAACGTAAACCGCCGTGTACAAGTTTCGTTGAACGACTTGATGTACCTGCTGCAAAGTCCTGCATTTCAAACACAATCGTTGATAAACCGCGTGTTGCCCCATCTAATGCAATACCAGAACCAGTAATACCTCCACCAATTACGATCACATCTAACTCTTGTTTATTTACTCCATTTAATACGTCTTTACGTTGTTTACTTGAAAATTTCATGGTAATTCCTCCCTTTGATAACGAAAAAAGAGACCACAAACTCCGCTATAGATTTCGCCTCTATAGCGCGTTGTGGTCTCTCCAAATCTCCTACCGAATTATTAACTTGTCACCATTATAACACTGTTTATGATTATTTGAAAGCTTTTGTTGCTTCAATTGCCTTTTTCCATCCAGCATATAGCTCTTCGCTTGTTTCCGCTTCCATCGTTGGTTCAAAGCGTTTGTCCATATGCCACTGTGCTTTAATTTCATCTTGGTTTTTCCAATATCCAACCGCAAGACCAGCTAAATATGCTGCACCTAAAGCTGTCGTTTCATTGATCACTGGACGCTCTACAGGAACACCCAACATATCGCTTTGGAACTGCATTAAGAAGTTATTCTTAACTGCCCCGCCATCAACGCGTAATGTATTCAGTTCAATACCTGAATCAGCTTCCATTGCGCATAATACATCTTTCGTTTGGTAAGCTAAAGATTCTAGCGTTGCACGAATGAAATGCTCTTTCGTCGTACCGCGTGTTACACCAAACATAGCGCCGCGTACTTCGCTATCCCAGTACGGTGTTCCGAGTCCTACGAATGCCGGTACAACATATACACCTTCAGTTGATGCAACACGGCTAGCGTACACTTCACTCTCACTCGCATCTTTAAACATGCGCATTCCGTCACGTAACCACTGAATTGCAGAACCTGCTACGAAAATACTTCCTTCTAATGCATAGTTTACTTTACCATCTAAACCCCATGCAATTGTTGTTAATAGGCCATGCTCAGAAGCAACTGCTTTTTCGCCTGTGTTCATTAACATGAAGCAACCAGTTCCGTAAGTATTCTTCGCCATACCTTCACCGAAACAAGCTTGTCCGAATAATGCTGCTTGTTGGTCACCAGCTACACCTGCAATCGGTACATTTTGGCCAAAGAAGTGGTAATCAATTGTTTCTCCATATATTTCAGATGATTGACGTACTTCTGGAAGCATGCTCTTTGGTACTGTTAACATGTCTAGAAGCTCATCATCCCACTGTAAGTCGTGAATGTTAAACATTAATGTACGTGATGCATTTGAGTAGTCTGTTACGTGCGCTTTTCCGCCAGACAATTTCCATACAAGCCATGTATCAATTGTTCCGAATAATAACTCGCCGTTTTCCGCTTTTTCTCTTGCACCTTCAACGTTATCTAAAATCCATTTTACTTTCGTACCAGAGAAGTATGCATCAATTAAAAGACCTGTTTTTTCGCGAACCATCTCGCTATAACCTTTTTCTTTTAACTCATCACAAATTTCAACTGTTTGACGAGATTGCCATACGATTGCGTTATAAATTGGTTTTCCAGTCTCTTTATCCCATACAACCGCTGTTTCACGTTGGTTCGTAATACCGATACCAGCGATTTGTTCTGGTTTTACATCCGCTTCACTTAAGCAAGTTGCGATAACTGCTAAAATAGATCCCCAAATTTCTTGTGCATTATGCTCAACCCAGCCTGGCTTTGGAAAATGTTGTGTAAACTCTTTTTGAGCTGAATGAACGATTTTTCCTTCTTTATTGAAAAGAATTGCGCGTGAGCTTGTTGTTCCTTGGTCTAATGAAAGAATATATTTTTTCATATCGGTTTCCCCCTATGCTACTTTTCTACTATTTGTAGTAGTTCCGCTTTTTTTACTTGTCATATAAGAGATTGCTAGTACAATCACAGTTGCAATAATCACATAAATAAGTGCTGAATTTTGTTTTCCTTCAAATACAACTTGATGGAATAATCCTGCAAGTGATCCACCTAAAATTGGACCAACTACTGGAATCCATGCATACTTCCAGTTTGAACCGCCCTTTCCTGCAATCGGAAGGAAGAAGTGTGCAATACGCGGACCTAAATCACGAGCCGGGTTGATTGCGTATCCTGTTGTTCCACCTAATGATAAACCAATACTTACAATTAAGAAACCTACGATAAATGGATTTAAACCATCTGCAAATTTATTTGCTCCAATTGCTAATATACCAAATACTAAAACGAATGTTCCAATCATTTCACTTAAAAGGTTTGTAAATGTGTTCGGAATTGCTGGACCTGTTGCAAATACACCTAACTTTGTTCCTGGATCTTCTGTTTCTTTCCAGTGTGGTAAGTAATGTAAATATACAAGAACTGCCCCGATAATTGCCCCAATCATTTGTGCTGCGATATACATTGGTACGTCACTCCATGGGAACGCTCCCTTAAAAGCAAGTCCTATCGTTAAAGCTGGATTCAAATGTGCCCCACTAATTGATCCAACTGCATACGCTGCAACTGCTACCGCTAACCCCCAGCCCATCGTAATTACAATCCAACCAGAATCTTTCGCAAACGACTTCTTTAAACTTACACCAGCGCAAACGCCGCCACCAAGTAAGATTAACAACGCTGTCCCTATTAACTCTCCTAAAAATGCTGACATAGTATCCCTCCGCAATCAATTTAAACGCTTTCAAAAGTGATAGAGGTAAAATGAATGGCCATTCGTTTTTTTCAAAAGAAAAAGATCCACAGCTTACATGCCTCTATATAAAAGTATATAGAAACAATAAAATGTGGATCTCTTCTTTTCTCCGTCACGTTTATTAACTTGTCTATAATGTTAACCTTTCGTGAAAGCGGTGTCAACAGAATTTTTTCACATTTTCGTCACTTTTGCTGGTAATGTTTCCATAGTTCTTTCTTCGATGTCGTAATTGCTGTCGCACCAGCATTTAACGCTCTTTCAACATCCTCCACAGTACGAATGAAACCACCCGCTAAAATCGGTACACCTGTACGCTCTTTCACTTCAGCAATCACATCCGTTAACGCACCAGGAAGCACCTCTATATAATCCGGCTTCGTCTTTTCTAGCAAATTACAGCTCTTTTCCATCGCGCTAGAATCAATTAAGAAGATACGTTGAATGGAGACGACACCCTTTTGCTTCGCCTTCATAATTACGCTCGCCTTTGTCGATAATAACCCGTACGGTTTATATTCTTGGCATAAAAACTCCGTCGCATGCCCATCACTCTGCAAGCCATGGATCAAATCAACATGTAAAAATACTTTTTTATTATGCTGCTTCGCAAGTGATATAACACTCTTCAATTGACCGACATGAATATCTAAAATAACAATATACTCATACGAACTATGTAATAGCTTTTCTAAATCTTTAATTTGCCTCACTGCCGGCAAAATCTTTTGCTCATGAAACTCCATTCTAAATGTCCCCTTCTTTATGTCATCCTATCCTTTATAGTACACAATTTAAGTGAAAAGAACAGCTAGTGTAGGGGATTTCTTACAAATCTTTCTCTTATCTATATATTTTCTTCAACTTATCAGAAACCGTACCACCTATAACCATTAATATGAGGGGTAAAAAATTCATTACATATGGTGCATCCGCTATAATGGTAATGCTGGCTCCGGCAAACTTATTTAACATCCATATACCGATTTTTGTAACAAACAAAAATACCCCTAGCATGAATAGACCATCAAAGAACACCTTCCATTTTGGATGCGCTAATTGTTTACTATCTTCTATTACTTTCTGCGTCAACTCTTGATCACTCCTCAATAACTCATCAATTGTAATACCGAACAGATCACTTAAATGAATAATAATTTCAATGCTTGGATAGTTCTTTCCCGTCTCCCATTTCGAAACGGATTGCCTACTTACATGAATTTTTTCAGCTAAATCATTTTGCGACCAATTTCTTTTTTCTCTTTCTACTTTTAAACGTTCACTGAAAATCATACTGTGTTTATCACCTCTCTATGCCTAGTATGGTCAAATAAATGATGAAGAGTAAAGCGAGTTATCGTTGCATAACCTGTGCAACTTGTGCGTTGCAGCTTAAAATGGGGCTATGTAGTATGTAGATTTCATATATTTTTCTTGTATAATAATTTCCCGAACAATAATCGTATCTCTTAACATTGTCGCTTTCTGTCGGTAAGTCGATATATTGAAAAAATCGTTGATATATTCCAAGAAATAAAAGAGTGGATAACAACATGCTATCCACTTTCCCGTAATTATAATAAAACTGAATCCTGATTACGTCCTTTTTAAAGTAGCAATATTAGATCTCCATTGTTAGCAGGGATTAAAAAAGAATGCCTATTCTATTCAAATAGAACGGCATTCCTTTTTATAAACAGTATTTAGAAATTATTATTTAAGGTATTTCCCCAAATCATCTAAGTTTCTTGTATGATTTAGAATGATTACGTACTCAACTTCAACTTCTGTTACTACCATTTCTAAAACTTGATGGATTTCAATGTAATCATTTTCATATTCTTTTGCCGAAGTTACAATCTCTTCTAGGGTTCTTACAAACGTTTCAGCACTCCAGTCTTTTGTTGACAACGATACATAGGTTTGAAATTTTTCTGTATTCATGTTAGTTCTCACCCCTCCGAACAACGTTAAAATTATATATTTAATAATTTAAATATATAATGCCCTCTAGCAAAAATCAATTACCTTTTCATTTAGTAAGTCTTCAATTTTAAAATGACAGCTAATAAGCGAAACATATACTTTTTTCTTATACAAATATTTCATACAACAAAAAAGAAGAGAAATGGAATACATCCCTCTTCTTCAAACCTTTTCTATTAAAGCAAAACCGAATCCTTATCACTATCCTGATTACGTTTCTCTCGCTCTTCTTCTAAGCGCTTCATATAAACTTCGCCTTCTTTTTCGATAAACTCATTATCCATCTCTTGCTCTTTTTTTGAAGTATATAAAACCATGTAGCCACTTAGTACAATCCCAATGATCACAAGATAAATCCACCATGGTAAAGTTTCCAAATCACTTCATTCCTTTCCTTAGACAAGCCTTATTAGTTTCACTCTATGAGGAAAGAAGTGGATTTATGCTTAAAATTTCATTGTGGATTCTCCGCGAAGAACGCTTGTACATATTCCATAAACTCGATTGGCTCCTGACGAAACGGTGCGTGGTATCCTTTTTCAATAATATGAAACGTGCTATTTGTAAATAGCTGATGATACAACTCACCATTTTTCCAAGAAACACTCTTATCGTGCCTACCCCAAATAATTAAAGTCGGTACCTTAATTTTATCTGCTTCCATCGCAATGCGGCGTTCTCTCATTTTCGTAAGCTGATCATAATGCTCTTTATCGTCGCGACTATTTTTCACTTCATTTTTATTATAATCCGTAATCTCTGTTACAGTTTGTAAGTCTGTCGATATTGGCGGCATTTCATAACTTTCTTTTTGCTGGAAAGATTCAATCCCTGTAGAATCCGCTAAAATGAGATGCGTCACTGCATCCGGATATAAATACGCTAAATTAAAGGACATCTCTCCTCCCATCGAATGACCGAGCACCGCGAACTGATCGTATCCGAGCTTCTTCATTAACTTATAATATAAATTCACTTGCGCAGGAAACGAATACTGAAAATCAACCGGCTTAGACGAACGCCCAAATCCTAAAATATCAACCGCAATAATCGTATGGTCTCTCGCAAGTTCCGGATAGATATCACTAAACCCATCAGAAGAACCGCCAAATCCGTGAAGCATAAGTAAGGGCGGTTTCCCCTCACCAAGTTGCTTAAAATAAATCGTCTGCCCATCGATTTGCGCCATCTTCTCTTTCGTATTGAACTTCATCATAACAGTATCTTTCACTTCTTCAACCTTCGCAATCGGCTTATCAACGAAGTTACATACTACAAGTAAAACGAGCGCAATACCGCTAATCATATAAAACTTAAACCGTTTCAAAATTCCCGTCTCCTTTCTCACATTGCTATTTAAAGGTTTTACATTTTTTGGTTGTTTTATGTTCTCTTTTTAATTGTAACCATATTAGTTACAATTATATTAAAAAAATATTACTTATTCCCATTACTGATGGTTATTTTGTAACCATTATAGTTACACATTTAAAGTAAGTCAATTATTTTCTTTACATGTATGATTTCAACTAGCTTTTTTCTTACATTCTACATCGTAAGCTACTCTAATTTTGCCCATAGAAAAATCCCCTCCATAGTAAGTAAACAGGTTAATGTGCTTTCTTTTCCCGTCTACTATAAGGGGATTTTTTAATGGTATAATATTAATTATAACTTCAGTTAAAGGTGGGTTTTTTGTTCATCCCCCACTGATTATTAGCCCACACCAATCGGGCGTTTATGGACAGTAAAACTCCCACAAATAGCGGGATAAATTTTTACAAATAAGGAGATAAGACTATGGCAAAAAACAACTTACTAAGAATGGACAATGTTGGCATCGTTGTAGAATCCCTTGATGACGCAATCTCTTTCTTCGAGGAGATTGGCTTGAACCTCGAAGAAAGAGCAACTGTCGAAGGTGAATGGTCTGGTCGCGGGACTCGGTTCTCAGTGCGTAGAGATTGCTGTGATGGTTACTCCAGATGGCCACAGTCGACTTGAACTTTCACGATTTCTCACACCACCTACTATAGCAGATCACCGGACTGCTCCTGTAAACACCCTCGGTTATCTACGCGTCATGTTCACCGTTGAAGACATTGACGAAATGGTATCCAGACTCACTAAGCATGGTGCTCAGCTCGTTGGCGAAGTGGTTCAGTACGAGGACTCGTATAAGCTCTGCTATATTCGTGGAGTCGAAGGACTTCTAATCGGTTTGGCGGAACAACTCAATAACAAATAAGTAAATGACGTTTTATAAAAAGCCTTTACTGAAATATACATTGCTGAAGTAAAAATATTTGAAGAAAATTCTTATTCAATAAAAAGGCGTTATTGTTGAATAAAACTTAGATTTTTAAGCGACTTTATTATTATATTTTTAACCCCGTTCTAACTTTAGAACGGGGTTATGTTTGTTTGAGCTTTTAAAATTTCCGTAGTCTTTTTAGAATAAATTAGTTAAAAACAAAAGACTACATACTATACGCGAAAGAGTTTAAAACAGAGGAATTATATAAGGTGTTAATTGGTTTTAGAGGAGGACGTAGCCCATAGCAGAGGTGAAGCATCAAGGAACTTAAAAATAAGAATAATCAACTAAACAAAGGATTATAAATCGAATAAAATAATCAGCTGTCTATAAAACTATTAGGGGTACCACCACATCGCTATCAAGCTAAGCTTATATAAGTTTAATTTCATGTGAGATTTTTTCTTTTTTCTAAAGATCTAGTGTAAGTTCTTTAAAGATGTGCATACCAAATAAACCCTATCAGGTTTCAATTTTTTGGATTACGCTACATGATTGTGAGACATAGAAAAGTTATATACGACGCCTAAAATATCAAAGACTGTTTTCTTCTCATACCTATGGGATTTTCGTCCGTTTTTCTGTAAGAGATTAAACAGCCGAGACAATATCTTTGTTAATTTTTGTGTCTCTTTTTGTAGAGATTGATAAATAAGTGGAAAATAATCTTTTATCATATAAATCGCTTTATATTCGCTTGATTCTCGTTTCTTCTTGATGAGGAGTAATCGGTGCATTTGAAACATGGTGGAGGAACAAAGAAGGATGCTAATTAATTGTCCGTATAAGTGACATTCTAGTCGTTCTAATTTGACAGAATTACAATGATGAATACGAAAAAATGATTTCCAAGTTTTAAAGATAAGTTCAACTTGCCATCGTAAGGAATAAAATAAGCACCACACTCGTCTATCGTATGTAGATCTCTTAAATCGAAATATCCTAGATCACGTATACATACATCGTGCGGTTGAAGAGACGATAAGCAAGTAGAACCATAAATTTTATCATTTTGCTTTCCCGAACCTACATGAACATGTAAAAATTGACCACTAAGTCTTGTGCACGATATTTACTTTTTCGTTGAACAAATCCAACTTTTCTAGCTAACTGATCCAGAGCATGTTGTGGCATATGTTGCTGTAATTCTTTAGAAAACAATTGTAATTCATCAGAAATCGATAAATTCATACCAAAAACACCCCCCTTTCTGTATATTTCTCCAAAAAGAATAGCGTTTTTTTCGTTTTATGGATACAATTTTTTAGCTTGATGGCGGTGGGGTGTCTTAAAATCTTAGCCTGATAGGTATGGGTCAGTACCCCACATCCATCAACTTAAGGATTTAGACTATTCTTGAAGGTGAAAGCACGTTACTATTCTCTTATGTTAATGAGAAAG
>NZ_JAEHBK010000035.1:0-34070 GCF_016483685.1 Bacillus cereus group sp. N8
CCATTAGCTCAGTTGGTAGAGCATCTGACTTTTAATCAGAGGGTCGAAGGTTCGAATCCTTCATGGCTCACCATTTTCGCGGAAGTAGTTCAGTGGTAGAATACAACCTTGCCAAGGTTGGGGTCGCGGGTTCGAATCCCGTCTTCCGCTTTATTACTACGGGGCCTTAGCTCAGCTGGGAGAGCGCCTGCCTTGCACGCAGGAGGTCAGCGGTTCGATCCCGCTAGGCTCCATATAAATAGGGAAAGCTTACATCAAATGATGTAAGCTTTTTTTGTGCTTAAATTTCACATAAAAAGACAACTTTTGTATATGTTGTTTAAAATGAAAGAAGAGCATAAATAAGGGGAGATAATTATGAAAGTTGTTGTTGCATCTGATTCATATAAAGAAAGTTTGAAAGCTATGGAGGTATGTGAAGCTATTGAAAGAGGTTTTGCAGCAGTTTTTCCTAAAGCAGAGTACGTTAAAGTGCCAATTGGAGATGGAGGTGAAGGAACGGTCGAATCTCTTGTTGGTGCTACAATGGGGGAAATTATATCACTTAATGTGACAGGGCCGCTTGGAGAGAGCGTGCAAGCCTTTTATGGTATGTCTAAAGATAAGAAGACAGCATTTATTGAAATGGCAGCAGCATCAGGATTACAACACGTACCAATTGAAAAGAGAAACCCACTTATTACAACGACAAAAGGGACAGGAGAACTTATATTACATGCATTAGATCAAGGAGCGAAACACATTATTTTAGGGCTTGGAGGAAGTGCTACAAATGATGGTGGGGCTGGTATGCTATCTGCTTTAGGCGCAAGGTTTATAAACAGGAAAGGTGAAGTAATAGAACCCTCTGGAGGGACATTACATTTGATTACTACTGTTGACCTTTCTAGGATGGATTCACGTCTAAAGGATCTAAAGTTAGAAGCGGCGTGTGATGTAGATAACCCTTTAGTCGGAGCTAGCGGGGCATCTTTTGTATTTGCGAGACAAAAGGGTGCAAATGTAGAGATGATGAAAGAGCTAGATGAGAATTTAAAACATTATGCTAATATACTTAAACAACATGTGTCTTTAGATGTATCTGAAATACCAGGGGCGGGGGCAGCTGGAGGAATGGGAGCAGCTGTCGTTGCAGTTCTAAAGGGGCAGTTAAGAAAAGGAATTGAAATTGTATTAGATTATACAAATTTTGATAAGTGTATAGAGGGCGCCGATCTGATTGTAACTGGTGAGGGAAGAATAGATGAACAAACAGCGTATGGAAAAGCTCCTGTTGGTGTCGCGAAGCGGGCGAAATGTCGTCATATTCCTGTAATTGCTATTGGTGGATCTGTATCCTCGAATTATACGACTGTTTACGAAAAGGGAATTGATGCAGTATTTAGTATTACAGCGAGTCCAATGACATTAGAAGAAGCATATAAAAGGGCAGAAGAGAATATCGAAATGACAGCAAGAAATATTGCAGCAGTGTGGAAATTAGCATCAGAAAAACACTTCTAAATGTAGAAGTGTTTTATAATTCATTTATTTGATGATATTTTGCATAATCCTGAGTGATGATGGGGAAAAGTGCGGATAAAAATATTAGCTGATAGAAAAGTCAGTTGTTTCATAAAGTTAACTTTATACATAGAATAGTCTTAAAATTTAGGTTTCAATGAAAGTACAAGTGAATATATTGTATATCCATGCAGAAAAATGTCGAGTTGAGTCAGACTATATAAAAGATTTAAAATATTTAGGAAGGCATAAAAGGGGGATACTATCTATGAAAAAAGAAATCTCAGTTATTGGAGTTCCAATGGATTTAGGACAGATGCGTCGCGGGGTTGATATGGGACCAAGCGCGATCCGTTATGCAGGGGTAATTGAAAGAATTGAACAAATTGGATATGACGTTAAAGATTTGGGCGATATATGTATTGAGAGAGAAAAAGAAGTAGATGAAAATACAAAATTAAGAAACCTTACACAAGTTGCAACTGTATGTAATGAATTAGCGAGTAAGGTTGATCATATTATAGAAGAAGGTCGTTTTCCACTTGTATTAGGCGGTGACCATAGTATTGCTATCGGTACGCTAGCTGGTGTAGCGAAACATTATAAAAATTTAGGTGTTATTTGGTATGATGCACATGGTGATTTAAATACAGAAGAGACTTCACCATCTGGAAATATTCACGGTATGTCACTTGCTGCAAGTTTAGGCTATGGACATCCGATGCTTGTAGACTTATATGAAGCATATCCAAAGGTGAAGAAAGAGAACGTTGTAATTATCGGTGCACGTGCATTGGATGAAGGAGAAAAAGACTTTATTCGCGATGAAGGCATTAAAGTATTCTCAATGCATGAAATCGATCGTATGGGTATGACGGCTGTTATGGAAGAAACAATTGCGTATTTATCTCATACGGATGGCGTTCATTTATCATTAGATCTAGATGGGCTTGATCCTCATGACGCACCAGGAGTTGGAACACCTGTAATTGGTGGTCTATCTTATCGTGAAAGCCACTTAGCGATGGAGATGTTAGCAGAAGCTGATATTGTTACATCTGCTGAGTTTGTTGAAGTAAATACAATTTTAGATGAGAGAAACAGAACAGCAACAACAGCGGTTGCTTTAATGGGTTCTTTATTCGGTGAAAAACTGAAATAAATGTAAGAAAAGCAACTGTGAAGTTGCTTTTTTTATTGGAAAATAGGCGTATAATAATGACTAATATTATACTGTAGGGTAAGAAAGTTTGACATCTTACCAATTTAAGCTAAAGGGGGCGTTTGTAATTGTCGTTTGTTTCATGTATGGTATAATTAACTAGTTGTTGGAAATACATACAGATAGAGCATAAAATAATATTTCAATATATGGATAGAATTGCTCGTAAGTAGGAGGAAGGGTTAGCATGCCTTTTGAAGATACGACCATTTTGAAATATCTTAGTACGGTATTAGATATTGCCGTTGTATGGTTTATTATATATAAGCTAATTCTTATAATCCGAGGGACGAAAGCTGTTCAACTTTTAAAAGGGATTACGGTTATTATTGTCGTTCGGATGATTAGTATTTTCCTTGGATTGCATACGCTATATTGGCTAACGGAACAAGTATTAACGTGGGGATTTTTAGCCGTTATTATTATCTTCCAGCCAGAATTGCGAAGAGCACTTGAGCAGCTAGGACGCGGAAGTTTATTTTCGCGTGTTGGAACTCAGGAGGATGATGAACCTGAAATTGTTGCAACATCGATAGCAAAAGCAACGGAATATATGGGAAAACGTAGAATTGGTGCATTAATTACGTTGTCAAAAGAGACCGGAATGGGTGATTATGTGGAAACGGGTATTCCGTTAAATGCAAATGTATCATCGGAGTTACTCATTAATATTTTCATTCCAAATACGCCTCTTCACGACGGAGCCGTAATTATGCAAGGAAGTACAATTAAAGCAGCGGCTTGTTATCTTCCGTTATCAGAAAGCCCCTTTATTTCTAAGGAGTTAGGAACAAGGCATCGCGCTGCAATGGGAGTTAGTGAAGTCACTGATAGTATTACAGTAGTTGTATCTGAAGAAACGGGCCAAATTTCTTTAACGAAAAACGGTAAGTTGCATCGTGATTTGAAGACAGAACAACTAAAGGATATGTTATTAGCAGAATTTAGTGGGAACGAAAAAACGACTTCTTCGTCTTTATGGAATTGGAGGAGAAAGCGTCATGGATAAGTTAATGGAGAATCATTGGTTTTTAAAAGGAATCTCATTACTATTGGCGTGTATGCTTTTTATGTCCGCAACTTTAACTGAAAAAAATACGACGTCGGGTATATTACCTTTCGCAAATGATACGAAAGAAACATTAACTAATCATGCTATTAACCTTAAGTATGATGAAGAGAAATATATTGTAAGTGGTATTCCGGCAGAGGGCGTTAAGGTGAAGTTAGAAGGCCCAAAAGCAGCAGTTGCTACAGCAAAAGCAAAAAAACAATTTGATATAACGGTTGATTTGCGAGATAGTCCAAAAGGGACTTATGAAGTTTCTTTGAAAACGAACGGGCTTCCAGATGATGTAAAAGGAACAGTTCAGCCATCAACAATTAAAGTTACTCTTCATGAAAAAGCGAGAAAATATGTTCATGTAGACTTAAAATTATCAAATGAGGATCAAATGTCAGCGGGTGCTACTCTCGAAAAATCAAACATTAAACCTGATACTGTTGAGGTAGTTGGGACGAAAGAAGAAATCGAAAGTATTTCATCTGCTAAGGCATATATCGACTTAAAAGGCGTGAATAAAACTGTTACAAAAACAGCAGACGTTACATTGTACAATAAAGAAGGAAAACGTTTAAATGTAAAAACGAGTCCATCTAAAATAAGTGTAACGGTGAATGTAGCGACACAACCTACAGCAAATAACGTCGAAAAAACAGTTCCTTTAACATATTCGAAAAAAGGGAATTTACCAGAGGGTTTAGCTGTTACAAATATTAATGTTGAACCAAAAGAGGTAACGATAGCAGGTCCAAAAGACATTTTGGATAATATACAATCTATAGAGGGGGTCGAGGTAGATCTTAGTCAATTGACGGATTCTACAACATTCGATGCCTCTGTTTTATTGCCAAAAGGTGTGACAAGTGCAAAACCAAATCAAGTGAAGGTTTCTGTAGGAGTACAAAAGGTAAAACAAACGAAAAGTAAAACTATAGATGGTATCCCAATTCAAAAAAATGGCATTCCGAATGATGTTACTGCTCAGCTACTTTCGCCACAAGATGGAAAGATAAGCGTTGATATTTCAGGAGAAGCAAGTATAGTAGATAAAATAACAGCTGCTCAAATAACAGCTGCGATTAATCTGCAAAATGTATCTCCGGGGACGAAGGATGTTTCTATTCAAGTGAGCGGTCCTGGTAATATTTCGATAGAACCAAAACAAAAAAGTGCTAAAGTCACAATTGTGAAGAAAGAAAAACCAGATAAAGAAGTACAGGGTAATATCGAACAACCAGATCCAGCAAACAATAAAGAAAACCAAACTGAAAAACCAAAAAATCCTGAACCGGATCCAGAAAAGGATCAGGAAAAAGATAAAGAAAAAGAAAAAGAAAAAGAAAAAGACAAAGAAAATGGGCAAGAAACGAGCCAAGAACCAACAGTAGATAATCAAAAAGAGCACGAAAAAGGAGCGAATAATAATGGGTAAATATTTTGGTACAGACGGAGTACGCGGGGTTGCAAATAAGGAATTAACACCTGAATTAGCATTCAAAATTGGACGTTTTGGTGGCTATGTATTAACAAAAGATACAGATCGTCCAAAAGTAATTATTGGCCGTGATACACGTGTATCTGGACATATGTTAGAAGGAGCTTTAGTAGCAGGTCTATTATCAACTGGAGCAGAAGTAATGCGTCTTGGTGTTATTTCTACACCAGGTGTGGCTTATTTAACAAAAGCTTTAGATGCACAAGCGGGTGTTATGATTTCTGCATCTCATAATCCAGTACAAGATAATGGAATTAAGTTCTTCGGTTCAGATGGTTTTAAATTAACAGATGAGCAAGAAGCTGAAATTGAAGCATTATTAGACAAAGAAGTTGACGAGTTACCACGTCCAACAGGTACTAACCTTGGGCAAGTGAGTGATTACTTTGAAGGTGGACAAAAGTATTTACAATACATTAAACAAACTGTAGAGGAAGATTTCTCTGGTTTACATATTGCCTTAGATTGCGCACACGGTGCGACTTCTTCTTTAGCTCCATACTTATTTGCAGACTTAGAAGCTGATATTTCAACGATGGGAACTTCTCCAAACGGTATGAATATTAACGAGGGCGTAGGATCTACACATCCAGAAGTCTTAGCTGAATTAGTAAAAGAAAAAGGTGCCGATATCGGACTTGCTTTTGATGGTGATGGCGACCGTTTAATCGCGGTAGATGAAAAAGGAAACATCGTTGATGGCGATCAAATTATGTTTATTTGTGCGAAGTATATGAAAGAAACTGGTCAATTGAAACATAATACAGTTGTTTCAACAGTTATGAGTAACTTAGGCTTCTACAAAGCACTTGAAGCAAACAATATTACAAGTAATAAAACAGCAGTTGGTGACCGCTACGTAATGGAAGAAATGAAACGTGGTGGATATAACCTGGGCGGAGAACAATCAGGTCACATTATCTTACTTGATTACATTACAACTGGTGATGGAATGTTAAGCGCACTTCAACTTGTAAACATCATGAAAATGACGAAAAAGCCATTATCTGAGCTTGCAGGCGAGATGACAAAATTCCCACAATTACTAGTAAACGTTCGTGTAACAGATAAAAAACTAGCATTAGAAAATGAGAAAATTAAAGAAATTATTCGTGTTGTAGAGGAAGAAATGAACGGAGACGGTCGTATTCTTGTTCGTCCATCTGGAACAGAACCACTTATTCGTGTAATGGCAGAAGCACCGACACAAGAAGTTTGTGATGCTTATGTGCACCGTATTGTAGAAGTTGTGAAAGCGGAAGTTGGAGCTGAATAATTTACCGAATTTGTTTTAAAAGGAGCACAAGAAGTGCTCCTTTTTCATATGTTTTATAGACAATGAAAAAAAATTCATTGACGGTTTATATTGTTTGTTATAAGATTGTCTTGTTCTTTTTCTCAAAGTAAATATTGTAAATTATAAAAGCGCCAGAACTACAAGTAGTGTAGTTGACGAGGTGGAGTTTATCGAGATTTCGGCGGATGACTCCCGGTTGTTCATCACAACCGCAAACTTTTACTTAAAACATTAAGGTGACTTAGTGGACAAAGGTGAAAGTGTGATGAGAGAAAAGGAACGGATGAAAACTAGCTGTATAAGTGTATACGGACTTAAACCCAATTGAGAGGAAGGTGAAAGCCGTTACAAGCTTACAGGGCTAGCAATATGTAATCCGTTTTTTTAATATAAATAAATGGTATCGGACTATGTCGTTACATGTTCGCAAAGCAGTGTAAGCATTTGTAACGGCGACTAAACATGTGTGGAATCGTAGGATTTATTGGAGAGCAAGATGCAAAGGAAATTTTATTAAAAGGTTTAGAAAAACTAGAATATCGTGGATATGATTCAGCAGGTATTGCAGTACAAGCAGAGAACGGTGTTGTTGTATACAAAGAAAAAGGCCGTATTGCAAAACTTCGCGAGATCGTAGATGAGAACGTAGCAGCAAGTGTGGGAATCGGTCATACACGCTGGGCTACACACGGTGTTCCAAGTAAGTTAAACGCGCATCCGCATCAAAGTACATCAAAACGTTTTACACTAGTTCATAACGGTGTAATTGAAAACTATGAGTTAGTGAAAAAGGAATATTTACAAGATGTAACGTTCGTAAGTGAAACGGATACAGAAATTATCGTACAGCTTATGGAACAACAAGTGAGCACAGGATTAAGTGTAGAAGAAGCGTTCCGTAATACGCTATCTCTTTTACATGGTTCTTATGCAATCGGACTACTTGATGCTGAAAATCCAAACATGATTTATGTTGCTAAAAACAAAAGCCCGCTATTAGTAGGTGTTGGTGACAACTTTAATGTTGTGGCGAGCGACGCTATGGCGATGTTACAAGTTACAGATCAATTTATCGAGTTAATGGATAAAGAAATCGTAATCGTAACAAAAGAAAACATTACAATTAAAAACTTACAAGGTGAAACGATTGAACGTGCACCTTATACAGCGGAATTAGACGCAAGTGATATTGAAAAAGGAACGTATCCTCACTTCATGCTAAAAGAAATCGATGAGCAACCACTTGTAATCCGTAATATTATTCAAAAGTACCAAGGTGAAAATGGCGAGATTGAACTGGATTCAGATATCCGTAATGCAATCTTAGATAGTGATCGTATTTATATCATTGCATGTGGAACAAGTTATCATGCAGGTCTTGTTGGAAAGCAATTCATTGAGAAATTTGCGAAAGTACCGGTTGAAGTACACGTAGCAAGTGAATTCTCTTACAACATGCCATTATTAACAGAAAGACCATTCTTCATTTACATCTCACAAAGTGGTGAAACAGCTGATAGCCGTGCAGTACTTGTGCAAACAAATGAAATGGGTCATAGAGCATTAACAATTACAAACGTACCTGGATCTACGCTTTCTCGTGAAGCTGATTATACACTTCCGCTATATGCTGGACCAGAAATTGCAGTTGCATCGACGAAAGCATACACAGCACAGCTTGCAGTGCTTTCAATCTTAGCGGCTGACATTGCACAAGCAAAAGGTGGAGTTCTTGATTTCGATTTAACACACGAATTAGGACTTGTAGCAAATGCAATGGTAGTACTTTGTGATCAAAAAGAAGAGATGGACGCATTAGCAAAACAATTTTTAGCAACAACGCGTAACTGCTTCTTCATCGGACGTAGCGTAGACTTCTTCGTAGGTTTAGAAGGTGCGTTAAAACTAAAAGAAATCTCTTACATCCAAGCAGAAGGATTTGCTGGAGGAGAATTAAAACACGGTACAATTGCCTTAATCGAAAACGGTACACCAGTTATCGCACTTGCTACACAAGAGCACGTTAACCTTGGGATTCGTGGTAACGTGAAAGAAGTAGTAGCACGCGGAGCTAACCCATGTATCATCTCAATGAAAGGCTTAGAAATGGAAGGTGACAGCTTCGTATTACCAGCTGTACACGAAGCACTAGCACCGCTAGTAGCAGTTATTCCATTACAACTTATCTCATACTACGCAGCGCTTCACCGCGAGTGTGACGTTGATAAGCCACGTAACTTAGCTAAGTCTGTTACTGTTGAGTAGGAAATTGGTAGAGTAACTAGATTATTGTAAATTTAAAATAAAGTCGCGACGTTTATAAAAAAGTTGTGAAGCTTTGCCCCTTTGGATATGATTATCTAAAGGGGCATTTTTGTGTCGAAAAAAAGAACATCTAATATCGATAAGTGGATTAAAGAGGGCAAGGAACTGGCAGTGGGAGAAATTATCAGCCTTGTCTTGAAATTCAAGACGATTCCTCATTAGATCGGTCAGTAGGATTAAAAAGTATAAAAACCGGCAGACAACATGAGTTTTTATCGGATTTGGGACGGAATTACTTTTATTTAACTGAATTTTCTGTTGTTATTTCGGGTATTCGTTGATGGAAAAAAACCACTGATTAGAGTTTCACTTTATTGAACAAATTAGATTACTAGACATTACGAGGGGGATTATTAATGAAGGTGAAAGAAAAAACATATTTAAGTATAGAAGAGATTATTTCATTACCAACCCTATCAAATACAAACATAAGTGATGATGGGAAAAGCGTAGCATTTGTTAAGAAGACAGTTAACTGGAAAGACAATACATATAGGAATCATATATGGATATATGAAAAAGATAAGGAGCAGAGTTATCCATTAACAACTGGGGATATAGATAGTATACACCCATTATGGTCCCCAGATTCTAGGGATATCGCATACCTTAGCCCAGTTGGTGACGGGGATAATAAGAAAAATCAAATCTTTGTTAAGTCAATAGATGGTTATAGTGAGTTACAAATTACTGATGAGAAAGAAGGGGTCAGTAATTTTAAATGGGAGCCTAATGGCAAAGGCTTTTATTATGTGGCACAGTCAAAAGAATCTGAGGTGATAAAGAAACGGAAGGAACTATATGGGGATTTCCAACATATAGGTAAGGAGTACAAGAATAATTGTTTATATTACATTGAAGTAGAAAAAGTGATACAAAATGATAAAGAGGAACACGAAAATAATGGTGTTTATCAACTAACTAATGGGAAGGATTTTCATATCCACGGATTTGATATTTCAAATGATGGGAAAAAGGTTGTATTTATGGCTACACCAAGCCCAAATGATTATATGAATGGTGATCTATACATATTAGATATTGAAGCTGGAGAACTACAAAAGATGAATATAGATAAGTTGTTGGGAGGGAGCGTTTGCTTTTCTCCTGAAGGCAGCAAAATATGTTACTCAGTAAGCATAAGGGAGAAGGGGTACTATAAGACTCATATACAAGACAGTACATTAGAGATATATGATATTAATAATGGAGAACTAATTCGACCTTTACTAGATTTTGATAGTACGGCTATGCCATTACAGTGGACAGCTAAAGGGATTTTAATTAGATGGCAGGATAAAACTAATTATCTTATTGGGTTGCTATCTGAGGATGGCACTGTAGAAATGTTAAGTGAAAAAGTAGATGGCTTTATAATGGATGCTTCTATAACAAGGGATGGAAATCGTATATCCTATAATAAAGCTATAACAAATGAAACCTTTGAAATCTATTTAGACGATAAAAAAATAACGAATGAAAATAGCTTTTTCGAAGGAAAGCTTAAAAGTAACAGAGAGATAATCTCATGGAAAAGTAGCGATGGTCTTGAAATAGAGGGTGTTTTATCAACTCCAGTAGAGTTTGATGCAAGTAAAAAATATCCCTTATTGGTAGTAATCCATGGTGGCCCGTCTTGGGCATCCTTCCCAATATTTTCAGATTGTTTTAATGAAAAATATCCTATTGAGCAGTTTATCGAAAAAGGCTTTATAGTTTTAGAGCCGAACTATAGGGGAAGTTCTGGTTATGGTAATGAATTCTTAAAAGCAAACTATAGAAAACAGGGAATTGCTGACTACGATGATGTTATATCTGGAGTGGATAAACTAGTTGATCAAGGGATTGTAGATAAGGATAGAGTAGGGGTTATGGGATGGAGCAACGGGGGATATATATCAGCTTTCTGTTCTACGTATAGTAGTAGATTTAAAGCTATTTCAGTTGGAGGTGGAATTACTAATTGGAGTACCCATTATGTAAATACAGATATCCCTTACTTTATTAGAATGCATCTAGGAAATACACCATGGAATGATCCTGAGATATATACGAAAACATCACCAATGACGTATATTAAATCAGCCTGTACGCCTACCTTAATTCAACATGGCGAAAAGGATGTAAGAATTCCAACTCTAAACGCCTATGAGCTATATCAAGGATTAAGGGATATGGAAGTTGATACAGAATTAATTATATTTAAAGGAATGGCATATAGTTCTGACCAGCCAGGAATTAATGCGGCTATTATGAAGCAGAATTTGATGTGGTTTTCACACTATATTCTTGGGGAAAGTATGGAAGGTTTTAGGGTTTTATAATGGATATCCCCACAGGATACATAAGGATGAAACAGTCTTCATAAGGAAGGCTGTTTTCATATTTAGCTTGTGATTGTAGCTCTTGCCTCTGGTTTATCTGCAAGTATACATATTATTAGATTTTCAGATAGCCTAACTTATAACGTTTATATAAATATAAATTACTTCTATAGATAAATTTGTATTATATCGAATTGTGAATAGTTTAGGTGGTTTATTGTATATCAAAAAACCGAAATCTGATTATAGATTTCGGTTTTGTTTTATCCCGCTATTTGTGGGCAGTAAAACTCCCACCTCAAAATTCGGTTGGAGCAAAGAAGTTAGGTGGGGGATAAACTGCTCGTAAAAGCCCGATTGGTTCAACTAATAATCAGTGGGGGAAGAACAAAACCCCCCACTGATTAAAGTTTCACTTTATGTGAGAAAATGATCGTGTTTCTTATTAGCTTATATTTAAAAGATGAACTGTTCTTATGCAGTTTTACTTAATTTATATGCTTCGCGGTTATTTTTTTTGAAAAGTTTTGGGAAAACATAACCATCTAATCCAATACGTCCAGCATTCTGTCCTGCAACTAAAATGAACATAGTTAAAATAAGTAGGTTTGGGTTTACACTAACAGTTCCGCTTAATAAAAATGAAAGGTTCATTATGATGCCGAAAAATGCAGCTGTTTTTGTTAATCCACCTAAAATCAAACCTAGCCCTACTAAAATTTCTCCCCATTGAACTAAAAAGCTAAATAGGTCTGCGTTTGGAAGAACAAAATGTTGAAGGAAATCTGCCCACCAGCCTTGTACTGCAGGGTGGTCACCTGATGCTTGAGCGATAGCTCCTTTTAGAAAACCACTTGCGTCAAAAGATTGTCCAACAACTTTTCCTATTCCGGCAGCAAGCCACGCATATCCTATGTAAAGTCGTAAAAATAATAATATGAAAGTAGCACGTTTATCAGTTCTTAAAAAATTGATAACCATTGAAATCCCTCCAATGTATTGTATTTACATGTTTATTATATATCCATTGTGAATAAAAATTATGATTTTTCATTTGTACATAAAGTATTTGGAAATTTATTTTTTAGAGGATGAACAATAAACGTGGGATGGGAGCTCTCCACTAAAATAGATAGCTCCCATAGTAAACAGATTAATGTACGTTCTTTTAACTATCTACTATTAGTTTATCTTTTCTTTTCCTTATTATTTCTCCGGTTTTATATAAGGAACCACTTGTGCAGTAACCCCTACAGAAGCACCGCGAATAAAGTCTTGGTTTTCTAACGCCTTAAAGTTTTCCGTTCTCCCAGTTAGCATAACACCTAAAATTTTCACTTGATCAAAGGGTTTGTTTTTGTTTGATTTTAAAAACTTCTGGATATCTTCGTCATGTCCATCGTCATCGTATTGTTTAAGTGAATCAAGGAACTCTTTGTACGCTTCTTCAGGGGACTTGTCTGGGTTGAATCCGTAAACCGGCATACCAGCAGGCCCTTTACTTTCATCTCGAATTGGCGATGTCATATATATCCATACAATGTTTAAGTTGTCTGGAATTTTTTCTTTAATTTCTTGTAATGTGTAGGGCTGATTGAAAGAGATAGCAACTTCCGCAACATAGTTGTTCATTTGTGAAACTTCGCCTAATTCATTTTGGATACCATCATGATATTCTTTAATAGCTGGATTATAAAATGTCGCGAATTTATTTTTAGTTTGTTTATCGTACTCATAGAACTCTGTATCGGACCAATAAAAGCCGGGCGTTAATTCATTGGTATCAATGTTGGTACGGAGCCAACCATAGGAACTTGTTAATGTGTTCCATGGGACTACATAACCATTAATATTTTTAGAACGATTTGATATAATATTGCCGCCAAACATGGATGAATTACTCGTTACTTGAGAATCAATTTGCACATTCGGTTCTGCAATTGCGTTATGTAAAAAGAGATGTTCGTGAAGTTTCGTAGAACTTTTCGCCGCGAAGTAATTACCGATCTTATAAATTATAGGGATAAGTATTATTACGACGATAATAGAAGTAATAATGGTTTTGAGTAATTGCTTACGTTTCGCTTTTTTTAACGCATCTTTTAAAGAAGTGTCCATTAAGTTTTCCCTCCTACTGTAAAATGAATTGTTTTACGTGCGCGATGTAATTTTTGTTTGACACTGTTTACTTGAATATCTAATATTAGAGCGATTTCTTCATATGTAAAATCGTAATAATATTTTAAAAAGAAGGCCTCTTTATATTCTAGTTTTATATCTTTTAATAAATAGAAAATCTCATCTTTATTTAAAACGACATCCAATTCACGGTCTGTATATTGTAGTTTTGAATAAATCTCCTCAGTTAAGCAGATGTTTTGCTGTTCTTTTTTTCTCTTTAAGTCAATGTATTCATTTAATGCGACTCTGAAAAACCATGGACGTATGTTATCCTCGGTTAAGCTATCTAGCAATGTGTATACTTTATAGAAAGTATTTTGGATGATGTCTTCTGCATCTTCTTTTATAGCCCCTTTCACTAGTAATAGCTTAAACACTTCCTCCCCTAAATTGATAAGATAGGAGGTTAATATATTTTCTTTTCCCATCATTTTTCCTCCCTACACTTATACAACGGATAGGTAATCATAAATGTATACACTTAAATTAAAGTTTTGTTCTTGATACAAATAGAAAAGGCATATAACAATCATATGTTATATGCCTTTTCTATTATATAAGTAGTAATTTATTTAGGTAATGCAAATTTAGCTTTTTTACCTTGTGAAATATCTTTTGCTTCTTTATTTCTCATAGGTCCTAATTCAATCTCAAAGTTTTTGTCTTTCCAAATTTTTTCATACTGTTCTTGATCTAAAATATATACTTGCAGTAACTCTCCAGATGTTCCTGTTTTGACTGAAGCGTTATAGTCGTAATTTAATAGCATACCTTCGCTAATTGTATATTGTGAACCATCATTAACTCTCAATGTAGAGCTTATAGGAGATAGTGCAACGTCTTGCGTATCTTTGTTATCAAGTTTGAATTTTACTGTTAATAGAACAATACCATTCTTGAAATTTGCAAATCGCGGAGCCTCGACTGAATTTGGTGTGAATTGAGCGAATTGATATCCATCTAATGTAACATTGACAGCACCTAATTCTTGACTGTTATTAATACCGGATTGTTCTTTTAGCATTTTTTTATCGCCCATGTTATTAGCAGTTACTTTATCTTGGTAGAAAGTTTTATTTGCTGCAACCTTTTCAGCGCCTTGTTTGTTTAAACTTAATGAAAAGTTTCCAGGGCTTCCAATTGGGGCATCAAATTTTCCTTTATTAGCTTGTGCAGTTGGGACTGAGACAGAGACTGTTGAGAGACTTAAAATTTTTGCTAGATCATCTTTTCCAAATGGATAAGCGATATAACCAGAAATTGTTTCTCCTGCTTTTACTAAATAATCATTTGTTGGAGCGAGCTTAGTTGGTAGCTGATCTTCTGTTGGAATTAAATCTCTATAGTTACTATATGCTTTTTGAGCACCAGTAAATGACATGTCCAATGTTGGCATATAATAAAGATCTTTAGCTGAACTATTTTTTACGCTATAGTTCACAAGAATAACTCCGCCCTCTGTTTGACGATTAAATGGAATGTTAAAGTCCGTATGGAATCCATTTAATTCAACTAATGTATAACTATTCATTGATACTGAAATATCTTCAGCTTTATGGACTTGTGGTTCCTTATTTTCAAAAAGAACTTTTGTTTTACCACCTGTTTCTTTTTCCATATAAGAAATCAGCTTGGAATAATCGCTGGAACTAGTGGCTGTATTTTCGGTCTTTTTATCTTCAGTCTTTTTATCTTCGGATTTTTTTTCTTCAGTTTTATTTTCTTTCGTTGTATCCGTTTTTTCTGTTTTGCTTTCTTTCGTTACATCTTCTTTTTGTTCTTTATTTGTCGTATCACTTTGACCACAGCCAGTTATTACAAAAGCTGCTACGATTAGTGTAGAAAATAAAGAAAGTAATTTTTTTGACATATTTCTTCCCCCTATTTGTTTAAAACCAGTTGAGTCTGTATAATCAGACCCTTTATACCTCTCACATTAGCCCCACGTTTTATTATAAGAAAGTGAACCAGTATTCGCCAGCTTTTTTCCGATTGTTTTTATTATTTTGATATCTTAATGATTATTTTTAATAGAAACATAGTTAAAGCTTATATAGGTAATTACAATATTTTTCCGCCAAAAGAGAGAGAAGATTATCTTTTCTATTTTAAATATTTAATCTTTTTGTTAGAGTAAATAATAGAGATATATTGAAAGGGGATAAAGACTAGATATGTGGATGAACTTTTAATGATTAGAAAGTGGATAGAGGAAATTTTCTCTCATTAATGAGGGTTTATTTAGCTATCTGTAAATCATTCAAGGACTGCGTATTTAGCTTGTACATCCCTTTTGTAAGAATAGATGCCTATGTGGGGAAAGTTTATATCTCTTATATAAAATATGCGTCCTTTAACTTTGGAGGAGTATAGTATGAATCAATTAAAAAGTAAAGTAGCAGTTGTTACGGGTGTTAGTCGTCTAGATGGCATTGGAGCAGCGATTTGTAAAGAATTAGCTGAAGCAGGATACGATATATTTTTTACGTACTGGACGAATTACGATAAAGAGATGCCTTGGGGCGTTGAACCAAACGAACAAATACAATTAAAAGAAGAGCTAATAAAGAACGGTATTGAAGTATCAAGTATGGAGTTAGATTTAACTCGGAATGATGCGCCGGAACAACTTATAAATAAAGTTACTGAACAAATGGGGTACCCTGATATATTAATTAATAACGCAGCGTACTCTACGAATAATGATTTCTCCAATTTGACTGCTGAAGAGTTAGATAAACATTACATGGTAAATGTTCGCGGCACTACATTATTAAGTAGTAAGTTTGCTCAAGGATTTGATAAAAAATCTGGCGGTAGAATTGTTAATATTACTTCGGGGTAATTTAAAGGGCCTATGGCTGGAGAACTAGCGTATGCAACAACGAAGGGAGCTATTGATGCTCTCACTAGTACGTTATCAGCATTAGGGATAACGGTTAATGCGATTAATCCAGGTCCAACTAATACGGGATGGATGACAGAAGAGATAAAGTGCGGGTTAACACCGATGTTTCCTTTTGGAAGAATTGGTGAACCAAAGGATGCAGCAAGGCTTATTAAGTTTTTAGTGAGCGAAGAAGCCGGATGGATTACAGGGCAAGTTATTCATTCAGAAGGTGGATTTAAGAGATAAATTTATAAATAAAAAGAAGGTATCTCATTTCAGTGAGATACCTTCTTTTTAATCTTTCTTCAATCTTCGTGCTATACCATTCCCTAATGACTGTAATCCTTGAACGAGAATGATTAAAATAAAGACTGTTGCATACATTACTTCAGGTTCGTAGCGTAAATGTCCGAATCGATATGCGAGATCACCGAGGCCTCCAGCACCTACAAGTCCAGCCATTGCTGTTGCACCGATTAAGCCAATTGTTGCGATTGTTAATCCAAGTACGAGAGACGGACGAGCTTCTTTAACCATAACGTGCCAAATGATTTTTATAGTAGAGACTCCCATTGCTTGATATGCTTCAATGACACCGCGATCCACTTCTAATAAAGCAGTTTCCATTAAACGTGCAATATAAGGGGCTGTAAATACGACAAGTGGTACGATAACACCTTGCACGCCAATGGACGTTCCCATTAGAAACTTTGTGAAAGGTAAAATAAAGAATAATAGAATGATAAATGGAAGAGAGCGGATGACATTAATAATTGTATTAAGAATAGGATAGATAATTTTATTTTCTCGCTGTCCACCAGGTCTCGTTAAAACAAGTGTGACACCAAGTGGTAATGCAATAAGAATAGAGATAAGTAGTGAAATAGATGTCATTTGAAATGTTTGAATTGTTGCTTCCCATATTACGTTACCCCACTCATCCAAAAAGGACTTGTTTCCCATAATCTGTTCTACCTCCTTCTACGATGATCCCTTGTTCTTGTAAAAATGATAAGGCACGGTGTACTTCATTTTTTTCACCTTGCATATGAACGGTCAGTTTCCCATATGCTTCATGTTTTAACTGCGTAATATTTCCTGATAAAATATTCGGATATACTTGAAAACGTTTTGTAGCGATAGCTAACGCTGGTTCTCCTGAAGCGGTTCCTATAAATGAAAGTGTTACGATTTCCCCGGTGCTTTGTAACTCTTTCTGTACCTCTTCTGGAATTTTAGCTGCAAATGCGCTATTTACAAATTTCTTCGTTGTTACATGTTGTGGATTTGTAAAAATGTCCTTCACCGTTCCACTTTCAACGACAGATCCATATTCCATTACAGCAACTCGGTCACAAATACGCTGGATGACATTCATTTCATGTGTAATTAGTAAAATCGTGATCCCGATTTCTTCATTAATTTTTAATAACAAATCAAGAATAGAATCGGTCGTTTCCGGATCTAATGCGCTCGTTGCTTCATCACTTAATAAAACTTCAGGCTCATGAGATAGTGCACGAGCAATTGCTACACGTTGCTTTTGACCACCAGATAATTCGCTTGGATATGCATCTTTTCTATTAAAAAGATCAACAATACGTAAATACTTTTCTACCCTTTTTTCAATTTCATTTTTGGAGAGACCAGATAGACGTAAGGGTAGAGCGATGTTTTCATAAACGGTAACGGTTTTAAGTAAATTGAATCCTTGAAAAATCATGCCGATCTTTTGTCTTGCTTTTGCGAGTTCTTTTGTCGATAAGGTTGTTAAATCTTGTTCATTTACAATGATATTTCCTGTCGTTGGTTTTTCTAATAAATTTACACAACGAATTAATGTACTTTTGCCAGCGCCACTATATCCGATGATTCCAAATACTTCGCCCTTTTTTACTTTAAGGGAAGTTGATTTAAGAGCCTCAACATTCCCTTTTTTTGTTGTAAATACTTTGGAGACGTTTTTTAATTCAATCATTATAGTCAGCTCCTACCAAGACGGTAAAACAGAACCATCGAATTTTTTCTCAATGAAATCTTTTACTTCTTTAGATTGATAAGCTTTCTTTAATTTATTAACAACAGCATCATCTTTATTTTCAGTACGAACAACGACCCAGTTCACATATGGTGAATCTTTTCCTTCGCGGAAAATAGAATCTTTCGCGGGGCTTAATTTTGCACCTAATGCAAAGTTTGTATTAATTGCAGCTGCCTTTACTTCACTTAGCTGCGTTGGTAATTGAGATGCCTCTAATTCAACAATCTTTAAATTTTTCGGATTTTCAATTACATCTTTTGCAGTCGCTTTTTCTGTAGCTTTTGGATCAACTTTTAAAACTCCTGCTTTTTCAAATAGCTTTAAAGCACGAAGCTCATTTGTTGGATCATTTGGGACAGCGATTGCATCGCCCTCTTTTAATTCTTTTACATCTTTTAAACTTTTAGAATATACACCCATAGGGAATGTTACTGTTGAAAATACTTCAGTTAATTTCATGTTGCGTTCGGCTTTAAATACATCTAAATAAGATTTAGTTTGATAGCTATTTACATCGAGGCTTTTTTCATCTAAAGATACGTTTGGCGCTACATAATCATTAAATACCTTTACATCAATTTCGAGACCATCTTTTGCTGCAACTTCTTTCACCTTTTCAAAAATTTGTTCATGCGGTCCACCTGTTACACCAACGGTAATCTTTTTCTCATCTAATGCTTTTACCTCTTTATCAGAATTAGCACCACATGCACCTAACAATAATACAGCTCCACTTACAATACTTAATAATACCTTTTTCATCTATAATTCCCCCTTAATATACGTTCCAAAATAAAAAGCACCTCTCAAAAATAAGAGAGGTGCCGAATAGACGAAATAGGTTCCTCTCTTATCTTCCAAAACGAAAATCGTTCTGCAGGAATTAGCACCTTAGCTTATACGTTATAAGCTCGGTTGCCGGGCATCATCGGGCCAGTCCCTCCGCCACTCTTGATAAGAGTATGTGTATGTAGTTTTTAAATATGGTACTAATAGTAAATCTTACAAAAAGAATTGTCAATGTTATTTTCTGAATATATTTTATTTTAAGGTAATGGAAACATTTCCTTTTTTATGTCCGGTCTCTACGTACGTATGAGCTTTTGAAATTTCTTCTAACGGGTAAGTTTTATCGATAACGGGCTTTAATTTTTCTTCTTCCGTTAGCATTTTTAGTAGAAGCATATCTTCTTTGCTTACTTTTGCCATCGTTCCATTGACTGACACGTATTTACCGTTAGCTGTTAATGCTTTCTTACAATAGGATTTTTTAATTTTTCCAACTGCATCAAATATAATATCGTAGCGTTCATCTCGCTTTGTAAAATCTTCTTTAGTATAATCAATTACTTTATCAGCCCCTAAAGATTGCACTAGTTCAAAATTTGAATTGCTACAAACAGCCGTAACGGTTGCGCCGAAATATTTAGCGAGTTGTACGGCAGCTGTTCCCACGGATCCAGATGCGCCGTATATGAGCACTTGTTGCCCTCTTTTTATACGGGCCTTTCTTAGGAAGTGTAATGCCGAAGTTCCGCCAAAGGGAATAACTGCGGCTTCTTCATACATCACATTGGTAGGTTTCAATGCTATTAATCCACTTTCATGTACACATGTATATTCTGCATAACCACCAACATTAAGCTCTGTTAATGCAAAAACTTGGTCTCCTTTTTTAAATAGAGTTACATCCGTTCCTGCTTCTTCGATTTCACCGGATAATTCTACGCCGAGTATAGGTTTTCTAGGTTTGCTGAAACCTAATATAATTCGCATAGGAATCCAAAATAATAGGGGGCTAGAAAAGCTCCGCATTCTACAATCTCCAGTTGTTACACTTGTTGCATGAATCTTAACTAATACTTCATTCTTTTTAGGAGTAGGTTTCTTTACATTTTGAAGCTTGAGAACGTTAGGTGGCCCGTATTTTGTGCAAATAATTGCTTTCATAGCAACCTCCTGAATAAAGTTATTTTCCTCTACATCATATTTAAATTTTTTTAAAATCATGCTTATGGTTTCATTTCATAATAAGTAAAAGAAGGATAGTTCTTTTTTACAGTGTAGTATTTTCCTTTTAAGAAAGTAGGTACAATAAGAATAGAGAGAAGTACTAGTGAGATTAGAATTTCAAACGAGGAGAGTGCCATTTGAAAAAAAGAAAAATAGCGGTTGTAATTGTAGCATATACAGTGTTGCTCGCGACTTCTATATATACATACAAAGAGCAACTGGACCATCCTATTATGAGTGATGTAGGAAAGTTGCTTCCAACGAAAATTAAACGTGTTGAAAATGCTGAGGATGAAAGTTCATTAAAACAGTTAGTGCAAGATGCAAATGTTTCTGGAGAGAAGATTTCTATTGCAGGTATGCAACATAGCCAAGGCGGGCAGACGTATTATCCGAACGGTACAATGCTTGATATGAAAGGGTATAATGAAATATTAGAATTCGATCCGGAGAAGAAGAGGATTAGGGTACAAAGTGGTGTCACATGGAGTGACATTCAAAAGAAAATCAATCCATATGGTCTTGCAGTTCAAGTGATGCAATCTCAAAATATTTTTACTGTTGGTGGTTCATTAAGTGTAAATGTGCATGGGCGTGATATTCGTCATGAAGCATTGATTGATACAGTAGAGTCGTTCAGATTGTTAATGGCAGATGGTACGGTACGTAATGTAAGTAGAGAAGAAAATGCGGACTTGTTTCCGTATGTAATTGGGGGATACGGATTGTTTGGTGTAATTTTAGATGTGACGCTAAAGTTAACTAATGATGAATTATATGAAACGCATACGAGGGTACTAGACTATAAGGAATATTCTTCGTATTTTAAGGAGAAGGTGAAGAAGGCTGAGAATATACGTATGCATTTAGCGCGTATTTCTGTTGCACCAAAGTCGTTCTTGAAAGAAATGTATGTGACGGATTATGTATTGGCGGAAGATCAACAGAAGCTGGGAGAATACAGCGAATTAAAGGAAGAAAATATTATAGCCGCACCGAAGTTTTTGCTTGGATTATCGCGTTATAGTGATTGGGGAAAGAATGCATTTTGGGATATACAAAGAAGTTATTTTGAACGTACAGATGGTAAGTATGAAACTCGAAATAATGTAATGAGATCTGATAGTGCTTTTATGGAATATGATAATCCGAACTTGACCGAAGTTTTACAAGAGTACTTTGTACCAATAGATAGTTTTGCAGAGTATATAGATGATTTACGAAGTGTTTTAAATGAAGAGGAATTAAACCTTCTTAACATTACAATCCGCTATGTAGAAAAGAATGAGAATGCGGTGCTATCTTATGCGAAAGATGATATGTTTGCGCTTGTATTTTTAATTAATCAAGGGCGTTCTGAGGATGAAATAAAGAAAACAAAAGTGGTCATTCAAAAGATGATTGATGTTACTTTAAAGCATAATGGAAGTTATTATTTACCGTATTATTCTTATCCGGCAAAGGAGCAACTAAAGAAAGCATATCCTCGCATAGAAGAATTCCTTCAGAAGAAGAAGGAAGTAGACCCAGAGGAACGATTTGTGAATTTATTTTATAAGGAGTATAGCAAATGACATATAGAAGATTTGTAGCGTCACAAAGCATAATTATGATGGCGGGAAGTATGGTATTTCCTTTTTACATTCTATTGCTTCGAAATGTTGGTAATAGCTTCTCACAATTTGGCTGGGCGTACGGCTTATTTGCCTTAACTTCAGCTCTAGTATATCCGTTAGTTGGAAGAATCTCTGATAGGGTAGGTGATAGAAAGTTATTAATTATATACGCCTGGTCCATGGCTATATTAATGCTTTGTTTTCCTATTGCAACAGAGGTTTGGCATGTATACATTCTCCAAATTTTAATGGGTATTTTAGGTGCTGTGCAGCGCAATACGGAGAAGACATCGTTAGCACGAAAGGTAGTGCATAAGGAAGCTGGTTACGAAATTGGGAAATACCATGTATGGACATCGATTGGTGGCGGGGTAGCTATAATTGCAACTGGTTACCTAGTGGATTTCTTTACGATAGGGACTATTTTTTACATTGCTTCAGTTTTATATGTAGTGAGTGGAATTGTATTAAGTAGCAAAAAAATATAATCATACCCATTTTTACCTGATTACCCTTTATTTGTTATACTTATGGAGAAGACAAAAGAAAAGGGGACATTGCCTTTGATGAAATTTATAGTTTTAGCTATTCTCACTTTGTTTTTGATTCCATGGACTAGAAGCGGTAATAAAATTCGCGCGGTGGATAAAGGAGGAAATGAGAAAGTTGTAAAGGGTAAGAAATCATCTATTTTAGTTATTCCTGTTTTATTTTGGATAGGTATTGTAATCTATGAATATTTCTGGCTAATTGATGATCGAGCAGATTCTATTCTTACTCATTATTCTGTTGCAGTAGCGATTTTAATTGGGCTTGTTTTATTCTCACAAGAGCAGGTAGGGAAATTAGAAGGTACATTAAAAGGAATTCTAATGTTTGTTTTACTCGCAAGTTACGGCTATTTTGGTTATTTACACGATATAGTAATCTCGCAAAAGAAATATGATTCGGTCGTGAAGGTAGAGAAAGATATTTCAGAGCCATTTACTGAAAATGACCAACCGTTTACAGTTCCGCCTAAAACAGCGGAAAATAAAATGAAAAAGGTATTTGGTGATATTCCGAAAGTAGCTTATTTTGAGCTAGGGGAATTAACGCCACAAATGGTAAATGGTGAAGCCTTGTATGTAGCACCGATAGAAGTTTCGGGATTTTTTAAAGCACGTAAAGCGGAAACAATTCCAGGTTACGTAACAATGTCAGGTACAAATCCTGATGCGGAAGCGAAATTACATCTTGGATATAAAATGAAGTATGTACCAAGCATGTTTTTCGGTAATAAATTAGAACGTGTCGTTCGAAAAGCAGAGCCAGATTTAGTTTTTAAAGGGAAACCAAAATTTGAAGTTGATGATAAAGGAAAACCGTATTATACAATGACATACGGTGAGTTTATTTCAGGAAGATCAGGGTTTGAAGTAGAAGGCGTTGTCGTTGTTGATGCACAAACAGGTGATGTGAAACGATACGATAAAGGGAATGCACCCAAATTCGTTGATGGTGTATTAAATCATGAAACAGCATCTACGTTAAATACGTACTTCGGAAAATATATTCACGGATTTTGGAATACGAAATTCTCACAAACTGACATGAAGATTCCGACTGAGTGGGGGACGAAGGAAGGTGTTACGCCAATTTTCGGAAAGGATGGTAAACTGTATTACTTTACAGATTTCACTTCTCCGAAAGAAGGTGTAGATTCTGCCCTCGGCTACTCATTAGTTGATGCACGTACAGGAAAGTTGTATTACTATAACGGAAAAGAAGTGAAGGGAATTATGGACGGTTCGGCTGCTACAGAAGTAGTAGATAATTCCTTTAAGAGAGAGAAATGGCATGGAACAATGCCAGTTATTTATAACGTATACGGTAAACCTTCTTGGATTGTACCAGTTATTGATGACGGCGGATTAGTACGTGCTCATACTGTTATATATGCTTCTAATGCAAAAGTGTTTGCGTCAGGTTCGACGCAAAAAGAAGCACTTGAGAACTATAAAAATGCGCTAAGCGGAAGTGGTGATTCATTTAGACCGACTTCAAATGGGAAAGAGGCGCAAAAAGAAGGCACTGTACAACGTGTGTACAAAGAAAAATCAGGTGAAAATACGATTGTGTACGTACTATTAGAAAACGAGCAAAAAGTATTTATGGTACCAGCGAAGAAATTCCCATATGCAATGTTTACAGAAGTAGGAGATCCAATTCAAATCACATATTTAGACACAGGAGAAACGATGGCATCTGTATCTAAATTTGCAAATAGTAATTTGAAAAAGTAAAGCGATAGAGATTCTATCGCTTTTTTTACATTATTAAACAGGAAAATACAGTATACTTGACGTATATTTATGTTGTAACTATAATTGTTACGATTTGATATTTATATGAAAGGGTGAATGAAAAAAGTGAATGGAGTTAATCACGAAGTATATAAACCTGTAAAGACAAACAGGTTATGGATGATTCTTGTATTAGGGACACTTACGGCAATTGGGCCATTATCGATTGATATGTATTTGCCTTCTTTACCAAAATTAACGGATGATTTACAAACGGGGGCATCTCTTGCGCAGCTTACATTGACAGCTTGTTTACTTGGGCTTTCAGTGGGACAATTATTTGTAGGTTCAATTAGTGACATTTACGGAAGACGCAAACCTCTTATTATCGCTCTTATTATTTATGTTGCTTCTTCTTTACTTTGTGCTATTGCACCATCGATTTGGAGTTTAGTGCTTTTACGTTTCTTACAAGGTGCTTCAGGATCTGCTGGTATCGTTATATCACGTGCAATGGTACGTGATATGTATTCAGGTTCTGAAATGACGAAGTTTTTCTCACTGCTTATGCTAGTAAACGGAGCAGCACCTATTTTAGCACCGATTATTGGAGGGCAATTATTACAGTTCACATCATGGCGCGGCGTTTTTATCGTTCTTGGAGCAATTAGTATATTCATGCTAATATCAGCTACTTTCGTATTACGTGAAACATTACCTCCTGAAGAAAGAGAGACAGGTGGATTATCAGGAACGTTGGCAACATACGGAAAGCTTTTGAAAGATCGTTTATTTATGGGTTATGCATTGTCGCAAGGATTGGTAACGGCTGCAATGTTTGCTTATATTTCTGGTTCACCGTTCGTGTTGCAAAATATATACGGGGCATCACCACAACAGTTTAGTTTGTTCTTTGCAATTAACGGTATTGGTATTATTATTGCTAGCCAAGTTACTGGCCGCTTAGCGGGTAAAGTTAATGAGAAAACTTTATTTGTTACTGGTATTATTATTGCGGCTGTTGGCGGTCTATCGTTACTACTTACGATCGCACTTGGAATAGGGCTAATCGGTGTTTTATGCTCGCTATTCCTTGTTGTATCAAGTGTTGGGGTTGTATCAACAACGGGCTTCTCGTTAGCGATGAGAAATCAAAAACAAGCAGCAGGAACAGCATCAGCTTTATTAGGTTTATTACAGTTCATTTCAGGAGCACTTGTTGCACCGCTAGTAGGTATTGGTGGAAGTAATACAGCATTGCCTATGGGTGTTGTTATAGCTCTTTGTGAAATTGGTGCTGTACTATGTTATTTATTTATGGCAAGAAGAAGTGAGAAGCAGTTTGAACTGCAACAAAAACAAAATTTAGAGGCTTAATAAAAAAGAGCTGATTCAAACATTTCTTTGAATCAGCTCTTTTTTTCATTTCTTTGAAATAACTCATGCAAAAGTTATTTGCATAAAGTGACGATACTGTGACAAAAATGTTGGTATGTATATTAAGATATCGTCTTAAGTGTAAAAAGTAGGGCGTTCTCGGTATAATAACAAGTGGAGATAAAAGAAACTATAATTAGTAGTAGCTGTAGATAAAAGGAGAATTCGAGATGAAGAAGGTTTTGGGTATTGCTGTAATGGGAAGTATGATCCTTCTAGCAGGATGTAATGGAAATAAAGATACGAAAGAACCGAAAGAAAAGGTAGAGCAATCTACTGAGCAAACAGAAGAAATGAAAGAATACAGCGCAGTACATGAAAAATATGATACGAAAATAAATAAAGAAATTAATAAGGCGTTACAGTTATTCGAAGTGGCAAAAGAAAAGGGCGGTAAGGAAATAACGAATGCTACATATAAAGAAGATGTGCAAAAGGTAACAACGAGCATGTTAGAAGATATTGATAATATACGTAAAGAAATTCGTGTTCCAAAGTCGAAAGAGCAAGAACATGAGGTATATGTTGGTTTCTTGAATGAATCGGAACAAGCGATGAAAAAATTACAGAAGTTAGCTAAAGAAGAAGATTCATCATTAATTCGTGATATAGAAATTAATTTTGCAACAGCATCGACATACTATAAACGTTTTCAGACAGAGGCCCAAAAATAACCTTGCGCATGCGCAAGGTTATTTTTTCTTCTTACCATCTCCGTCTTCATCCTCGGATACTAATACCTTCTGTTCTTCGTGAAATTCTGAAATTGTTTGTCCAGTAATATTATCGAATGGAGTATAAAAAGAAGTGATACGTGTCTTTTTAATGAAGAGTTTATAGAAGCCGATGATTACGAGTATGACAATTGTTAATGGCAATCCTATGGTGGCTAGGAGTAAGGGATCCATCTTATAACTCCTTTAAAGTAATTAATTTTATCCCGCTATTTGCGGGCAGCCCGATTGGTGTGGGCTAATAATCAGTGAAGGATGGACAAAGATCCCCACTGATTAAAGTGTCACTTTATTATAAGTTAAAGTAGTGATTTTAAGAAATAATGCCATTAAAAACTGATTTTTCTAAATATATCCAATTAGATTGACTTTTCATTTTTTCAGAATTATAATTCAAAATATACAATTTGAACCAAATAATAATATAGCAATTTACTTATCCAGAGAGGTAGAGGGACTGGCCCTATGACACCTCAGCAGCGGGTTCTGTAATAGAACACCGTGCTAATTCCAGCAAGCAAGTCTTGAAAGATAAGTGATGGGCCTTTGTTTATTAAGCCTTGATCTTATTTTTTAAGATCAAGGCTTTTTGTATTTTAAGAAGAGAAAGGGAGTAATGGGAAAGATACGTCAATAAAACAAAGTAAATTTATGAGTTTAGGGGGTTATTAGAGTGTATGTTGTTAAAAAATTATCGGTTATGGTATTTACACTATGGGTTATTACGACAGTAACATTTTTAATTATGCATATTATTCCAGGGGATCCATTTTCGTCGGATGCGAAAATCTTTCCTGAAGAAGTGATACAAAACATGAGAGCAAAGTATCACCTTGATGAACCGTTATGGAATCAGTATGTTGCTTATTTGGATGGGGTAGTTCATTTTGATTTTGGTGAATCTGTTCAATCGACAGGTCAAGGTGTATCGGAAATTATAACAACCGGTTTTGGACCGTCAGCAATTATTGGTTTACAAGCACTTGTTATTTCATTGTTAGTCGGAATTGCCGCAGGTACATTTGCCGCGCTATATCACGGAAAAGTGATTGATTATAGTGTGAGCTTGCTTGCGATTCTCGGTATTTCTATTCCTAGTTTTATTTTAGCTCCACTATTTATACAAGTATTCGCCATCCAATTTGAATTACTACCAGTGGCGTCTTGGGGAACGTTTGAGCATACTGTATTACCTTCTTTCGCATTAGCGCTCGGGCCAATCGCAGTTATTACAAGATTTGTTCGCTCTAATATGATTGAAGTGTTGCAGAGTGATTATATTAAGCTAGCGAGAGCGAAAGGTATACCAATTAAGAAAATCATTATAAGACATGCTCTTCGAAATGCAATTGTTCCGGTACTTACATTTGTTGGCCCATTAATGGCAGGACTTTTAACAGGAACTTTCGTTATTGAAAAAATCTTTTCAATTCCTGGTTTAGGAAAATATTTTGTAGATAGTATTTTTAACCGAGATTATCCGGTAATTATGGGAACAACCATTTTCTATAGTTCGCTATTAATTGTATGTATTTTTATTACAGATATCATTCATCGTATTGTTGATCCACGTATTCGTTCTATTACGTAAGGAGGAGGATGTTTAAATGGGGGCTTATGAAATTAATGACCAGTTATTAACGAATGAAGAGAAAAAAGAATTAACTATAAATAAAGATCAGCAAACGATTAGCCGAAAAAAGGAAGTGTTTCGCAAGTTTATATCAAACCCTATAGCAGTTTTAGGGGCAGTGACGTTATTACTAATTATTGTTTTCTCGCTTATTGGCGAAAGTTTAACGTCATTTACTGCGAGTGAACAAGTAAAAGAAGCAACTAATTTACCGCCTAGTAGTGAGCATTGGTTCGGAACAGACGATTTAGGGAGAGATATTTGGGCGCGTACTTGGGCTGGTGGGAAAATTTCACTAACAGTTGGGTTAGTTGCAGCAGCTCTCGATATAGGACTCGGTGTACTTATCGGTGGATTTAGTGGATACGTGAGAGGGCGTAATCGTCTTGGAACGTTAATTGATGAGTGGATTATAAGAGGGATTGAAGTTTTATACGGTATCCCATATTTATTAATTGTTATTTTACTATTAATCGTTATGAAACCAGGACTTTTTACAATTATAATCGCCCTTGCGTTAACGGGATGGATTGGCATGGCACGTCTCATTAGAGCACAAGTCTTGTCTTTAAAACAAAGAGAATTTGTTATTGCAGCAGAGCGATTAGGTACATCTCATATGAAAATTATATATGGGCATTTAATTCCAAACTTAACGGGGATTATTATCGTAAATTTATCATTTACAATTCCAGCTGCTATTTTCTCAGAATCATTTTTAAGCTTTATAGGACTTGGAGTACAATCACCAGCGGCAAGCTGGGGCACGATGACGAACGATGCACTCGGGACATTACTAAGCGGTGAATGGTGGCAACTTTTCTTCCCAGCAATCATGATTGCACTAATCATGTTCGCATTTAATGCGATTGGTGATGGTTTGCAAGATGCGATTGATCCGAAAATCGTAAAACGTAATCGAAAGGAGAAAAAACATGGCACAAATCTTATCTTTAGAAAACGTAACGTTAGCCGTTGAAAAAGAGAATAGTAAGCAAGCAATTGTGAAGCATGTTTCCTTTTCTATTAACGAAAGTGAAATAGTTGCACTTGTCGGAGAAAGTGGTTCAGGGAAAAGTGTTACAGCACAATCAATTATCGGCTTAAATCAAGAATCGATTCATATTGATGATGGAAATATATCTTTCCAATCAAAGGAATTAACTAATTTACAAGAATCAGAATGGAATCAAATTCGCGGGAAAGATATTTCCTTTATCTTTCAAGACCCGCTTTCATCTTTAAACCCGACGATGAAGGTGGGAAGACAAATTACAGAAGTAATTGTGCAGCATGAAAAGAAATCGAAAAAAGAGGCAAAAGAAATTGCAATTAACTTACTAAATGATTTAGGGATACATGAAGCAGAGAAACGTTTTGAACAATACCCGTATCAGTTGAGCGGAGGTATGAGGCAGCGTATTTGTTTAGCAATTGCATTTGCTTGTCACCCAAAGCTCGTTATTGCAGATGAACCTACAACGGCGTTAGATGTAACGATTCAAAAGCAAATTATGGAGTTGTTAAAAGAAAGAAAAGAAAAACAAAATACGAGTATTTTATTAATTACTCATGATTTGGCACTTGTACGTGAAGTAGCTGACCGAGTAGTAGTTATGTACGGGGGACGTGTTGTTGAAAAAGGAACGATACAAGAAGTAATAGGTTCACCTAAGCATCCGTATACGAAAAGTTTATTACAAGCTATTCCGAATATGGATGATTCAGAAAAGGTACTTAGAGCAATTGAGGGAACAACGCCTTCAATTGAAACGTTAAATAGTTTTGGATGCCCGTTTGTGAATCGTTGTCCTGTAGCAATAAAAGAATGTATTCATCGTTTCCCAGAGAGAACAACATATTCTGAGGAGCATAGTTCACATTGCTGGCAGCATATTCTGGAGCATAATAAAGCGAAATCAAAAGAGAAGGTGAATGCCTCATGACGACAGATTTAATTACTGTAAAGCAAGTAACGAAAGCGTATGGAAGTAAAAATAAAGAAATCGCAGCGTTAAAAGGTATATCACTTTCTATCCCAAAAGGAACAACGCTTGGCATTATTGGAGAGAGTGGTTCTGGAAAAACAACACTTGGTAAGCTCATAGCTGGGATCGAGCGTCCAACGTCTGGTGAAATTGATTATAACGATCAAGTTGTTCACACGCTGAAGTCAGCTAATAAGCGAAATTTCTTACAGAAAGTACAGTTTATTTTTCAAGATTCCACAGCTGCATTAAATCCGCGCTGGAAAGTACGCGATATTGTAACGGAAGGCTATATTTCATTCGGTTTAGGCGATAAAGGATTGAAAGATAAAGTCGCAGGTGATGCACTAGAGCGTGTTGGATTAGATAGACGATATATTGATCGTTACCCACACGAGTTTAGCGGTGGACAACGTCAACGTATCGCTATTGCAAGAGCGTTATTATGTGAGCCAGAAGTTTTAATCCTTGATGAACCAATTTCAGCATTAGATGTTTCACTGCAAATCCAAATTGTACATTTGCTGCAAAAGATTCAAAAGGAACAAGGCTATACATATTTATTTATCGCACATGATTTACCGATGGTTCACTATTTATGTGAAAAAGTGGCTGTTCTATATAAAGGAGAACTTGTTGAATTTGGAAATACGGACGAAGTGTTCCGTAATCCACAACATTCTTATACAAAAACATTATTAGCATCAACACCAAAAATTTCAGGTTAAAGGAGAATGTAGGATGAAGAAGTTTTTACTGTTTGTCATTATGACTGTTTTAGCGATCACTTCTGTCGCTTGTGGTAAGAAAGAGACGCAAAAGGCGAGTGCTGGTAAGGGAGAAGGAGATCGATTAGTAACGAATATCGGTAGTGATCCATATACACTTGATTCCGCTATTGCGACAGATAGCACGTCAGGTTATGTAATTGGACATTTGTTTTCAAGTTTATATACGCAAGATAGTGATGGGAAATATCAAAATGAATTAGCAGAGAAAGAAGAAGTAAATGCTGATGGAACTGAATATACAATTCATTTAAAGAAAGATATTAAATGGTCAGATGGTTCTCCTATTACAGCAAATGATTTTGAGTTCGCATGGAAGCGATTATTAAACCCGAAAACAGGCTCTATGAATGCGACAGAAATGTATTTTATTAAAGGAGCAGAGGCATATAATACTGGAAAAGGTGAAGAAGGACAAGTTGGTATTCAAGTCGTTGATCCTCAAACATTAAAGGTAACACTTGAACACCCAGTTGCTTCTATTAAACAAAAATTAGCAAGTTCATTATTTATTCCATTATCTAAAAAATCAATTGATGATAATAATAAATTAAAAACAGATCCAAAAGAGTTAATTACGAACGGACCATTCACGTTAAAAGAATGGAAGCATAACCAAGCTATTACAGTACAAAAAAATAAAGAATACTATGATAAAAAGGTAACATTAAAAGAAATTGAGTTTCGTATTATTCCAGATTCTAAAACAGCGTACCAATTGTACAAGTCAAAAGAATTAGATTTGCTAAGTAGCTTACCACAAGAGATGATTGAAAAAGAAAAAGGAAACAAAGAATATAAGCGTGTTGCAGGATTCTCATCTTATATTTATTCGTTTAACGTAGAAAAAGAGCCGTTTACAAATGCAAAAGTACGTAAAGCATTTTCATTAGCGGTTGATCGTAAGTTTATCGTTGAAAAACTGTATAAAAATAATGCACAAGAAGCATATGCTTTTGTTCCAGAAGGGGCAAAAACACAAGGTGGTCGTGATTTCCGTAAAGAAAAAGGCGATTACGTAAAATTCGATTCAGCAGAAGCGAAAAAGTTATTAGAAGAGGGTATGAAAGAGCAAGGTTGGTCTACATTACCTGAAGTAACATTAAAATTCACTACAGATACACAGCATAAAAAAGTAGCAGAAGCAATGCAAGAAATGTTTAAGAAAAATCTTGGTGTAGATATTAAATTAGAAAATAAAGAGTGGAAGAGTTACATCGATACATACAAGCAAAGTGATTTCCAATTAGCTTATATGGGATGGGGAGGCTCTCTATTAGATCCAATTACTAAACTAGATTTATATGCAGGTGATGGTCCAAACAACTATGCAAAATGGCATAATAAAGAATTTGACGCTTTAGTAAAAGAAGCAGAGGTTGAACAAAACGAAGATAAACGTTTTGACCTATTGCATAAAGCGGAAGATATTATGTTTACAGATTCACCGTTAATCCCAATTATATTCCCTTCTGATTCCTATTTACAAAAAGGATCAGTATCTGGGCTTCAATATTATGTTGGTTCTAAGCCGGATTTAAGATATGCAAAAATAAAGAAGTAGGCAACCGCCTACTTCTTTATTTTATTTCTCTTTTATATTCTTTTTTCGTTCCATCAGAGAAGACAACTTCTAAAGCGAATTTTTGGTAGTCTTTATCAAGCTTGAACACGTTTACTACTTGATCGATTACTTCTTGGTCAGGAGTATCTTTATTAAATTTTAATTCTTGTAGAAGTGGGCTTAATTTTGTAATAGCTTCATCACCTGTTAATTGTACATCTGCTTTATGATCTTCAATTTTTGCTTCCATTTTTTTATCTGCTGCTACATTTTTATAGTCCGCTTCGTAGTCTTTCTTTGTATCTTGGTAGTCTGCTTTTAAATCGAATTCATTAAAGTCTAGTTTTAAATCAGCAGGAGCCTCATTTTTTGCCTCTTCTGTAGTCTTTTTATTAGAAGTTGTGTCTTCTTTTGCAGGAGCTTTACATCCTGTTAATGCAGGTACTAGCATAAGAGCTAATAAAACTGATAGTAAAATTCTCATTATAAATTCCTCCTTATGTAAATTTGTTCTATACAAGTTTTTCCCAATTTCATGTAATTATGTATAAACCAAATAAATTATTTACTTAAGGGGGACACATGCTTATGTATTAATTAAATTGAAAAAAATTTGTATGTATATAGGCATTTCAAACAATCGGCGAATTATTTCCCGCAACATATGCAGCGAATGGTTATTATACAATAATATTTAGGGGAGTTAATTTAGAGAAAAATATTATTTCATTATTAGTTATTGTATTGGTTTCACAATCAGTAGCAGTGATGACTTTAGCTATAAAAGGAATGGTAAAGGGAAGAAGAAGCTCTGTAGTTAAAGAAGCATAAAATAAAAAGGTATTCTTCAATTGGATACCTTTTTATTAGTACTTATTATTTTGCAACTTCTGTCCACTTGTAGTTAAATTCACCGCCGAAGTCAGTTGTTACAAGTCCTTTAATAAATCCGCGTTGTAAGTAAGAACGGCCTTGTTGGTATAAAGGAGCGACAGCACCATCTTGTAATAAGATTTTTTCAGCTTGCTTCATTGCTTCAAAGCGACCTTTTTCATCACCAGCTAAATCAGTTTTCACTTTACGAATAAGCTCGTCGTACTCTTTGTTAGAGTATTTATCGAAGTTATAAGCACTATCTGTTGTAAATAAGTCTAAGAATGTAATTGGGTCAGCGAAGTCAGGGCCCCAGCCATCAATTCCGATTTCATAATCACCACTTAATAGTAGTTTCAACTGTTGTTTACGTGGTTGTGGTTTTAAATTCACTGTTAATCCATCTAGATTTTTTTCTAGTTCACCTTTTAAATATTCACCAGTTTTCTTAGCTAAAGCATTATCACTTGTTAATAGTTCAATTGTTACTTTGTCAGTACCAAGTTCTTGTTTCGCTTTTTTCCAGTTTTCTTTTGCAGATTTCACATCATCTTTGACTAGATTTCCATTCTCTTTACGGAAGTCATTACCGTCTGGACCTTTTGCGAATTTCGCAGGAACCATTCCTTCTGCTGGGATTGCACCATTATTTAAAATTGTTTCTACGTATGCTTTTCTTACGATTAGTCAACCTGTATTTATAGATTTTTGATGGATTGATTACCAAAAATCTATATCAAACATGTATCCACGTATAACGCATACTAAATACCCCTAATATGATTCTTTTTTTTACTA
>NZ_JAEHBK010000036.1:0-33665 GCF_016483685.1 Bacillus cereus group sp. N8
GATAGCCTAATAAATTAGAGTTCGATAGAACTCTTTACTTAGGAATCCCCCTCTTCTAAACGAAGTGAAAGTGGGGGTAGTTCAAAAGGTTGATAATTTGTTTTTCAAATATTTTATGATTCTTTTTGTTTGTGGCAAACTTATGCCTCCAGGATTTGAAGAATATTTTTAATGTCGCTTTTAAATAAAGTCACGGTGTTTATAAAAAAGGAGAAATGTTTTGTCCATTTGGATCTGTTTATCTAAAGGGATGTTTTTATAGTGAAAAGAAGTTCTGAACTGAAAGGCGGATTAAGGAACTGTTGAGCAGCAATAAAGTTACTCCACTAAAGGGCCAGATTGTTCAATAAGAAGAAAAATTTAAGGGTGCATATCTTCAAGAAAGAGAAATAATTCATTTCAATAAGACTATTTTTCAGCTTACCTCACTACTAGGGGCAAATTTGATTTTTTAAAACAGTATAGCTACAATACCATTTCCGGCTTTAATGGCTGAATGGTATTGTAGCTATACTGCCACTGTCTTTTATCACTTGGTAACTGTTTATAGACTTGTAAAATCAATGGTTTCAAATGTTGATTGCGCCAATCAAAAATGGAATCTTCTTTTTTACTTCCCACCATATTTTTTCGAATCTGATCATTAATTTGTTTCTGTTCCTGCTTACGATCTAACAAATTGTTTACGACTTTTCCCCTCATCGCATCCAATGTTTTGGGTTTTCTTTTTCCACGTTCTCTCGTTGGAAATGGTTCAACAGTTGCCACATGAATATGAATGTTGTCCGTGTTAAAATGAATGGCTGCCGACCAGGTAGAACTTTTTTCTAATCCCTCTCTTTTTTGCATTTCTTTCATCGCAATCCGTGTCACATCCATTAACTTTTTTTCATCTAAAGTCTTTGTCTTCGAATCATAAATGCCTTGTTCCTCAAGCCAAGGATTATGAAAAGAAATGACATCTTGCCACATGATACTTCCATTTTCGTGAGCGGTTTTAAACATTTCCTTTAAGGACTTTTTTTCGCTTTCTGTTAAACGATTTGAGTGTTCCGTAAACAGTGCCGATGTATTTTCTGGATTTCCCATATATTCTTGATACGTTTCAAACATTTTCGGATTCAGCTTCACTTCACTTTGTGCTTCTTCCCGGTCTACATACTCAATATAGTTCTGAAATGCATCCGAACTTGGTAACACAAATTTTGTTTTTAAAACAACACCCGGTGTACTGGAAGGTTGAACAGGAACAGCATTACTCATTTTCATCATCCTGTGTCATGAGTTGTATAAACTCATTCATTTTTTTCATTTCGCTATAACACTCTCTCATTGCATAAATGTTCTTTTCAATTAAATTTTCTAACTCCATTTCCTTTTTTGTTTGCTCCGGCAAATAAGCCGCCATTTCAAGTATTCCTTTTAAAAGTTTTTGTCTTGAAACTCCTTTTTTCTTTGCCATTTCATCAAATTTTTTGATTGCAACCGGATCTATATCTCTTATTTTTAGATGCACAATTTTTGCTCCTTTCTGCAATTGTGGGTAGAGAACCAAAAATAGTGAGAAGAGCATAAGGGGTTTTTGCCCCCACCGAGGGTGTGGGGCTAGGCGGAGCCTAGCAAAACGATGGGGGCAAGAAAATCCTCTAGGTGAGTACTCACTGATGACACAAATCAAACAGATGAGTACTCACTGACGATATAAAAACCATCAAATGAGCACTCACTGAGTACTCAAATTGAACTGGTGAGTACTCACTGACGACATGACTTTATTCAGTTTTTATTAATTTCTTGTGCCTTTTGCTCTAATTTTTTGATCTTATCTCGTGCAATTTTTTGTTCTCCTTTAAACAATTCAACGTTCTTTTCTGATGATTTTATTTTGGATTCTAAAGATGCTATTTTCGATTGAGTTTCCGTTTTTTCTGCTTCGGTTTGGTACTTCATTTCATCTTTCAGTTCTTTCACTTTCTCAAAAACTGTCTTCCCATTTTCTTCTTCAAGCTTGATTGCTTTCCCATAATTTTCGATCTTTGTTTCAATATCTTTTTTGTCTCTTTCTATAAAATCTAACTCATATATTTTTTTATCTTCAGCTAACAATTCATCATTTGCTTTTGTTTTTCTTTGATCGGTAAAAATCGTCTGAACAAGTTTATTTGGACTCTTTGTACTTGTATTTTCATCTTCGTACTCGTTAACATCTTGTGTGAATTTACGAATATCCATTTGTTCCTTTTCACTGTTTTTATTGTAAATACCTAAAGCTAAAGCTCCCCAATTTGGAGATAATTCTTTGACTTCTATCACGTAATTTCCGTTCTCTTCATACAACACTTTGACAGGTAATTGAACACCTGGCTTCCCTTTTTCTTGTGCCTTAAACGTAAAGCCAGTTTCCTCATATCCTTCTATCCAAAATCGAATTTCTATGAAGTTTTTATGTGGATTGTACTCCCTCTGTTCTACAATCAATTTCCCCATTCCCGACAACTTGATTACTTTGTGTGTTTCCGTATGGAATAGTTTTTCATCGTTCGGCATGTGAATTTTAGATGTCAAGAAAGCGAAAAAACCGAAAAATAGAAAGCCGATAATTGCTAGGTAGATCCACGACTTATTTCTTCTCAAATTAATTCTTTCACCCTTCTTACTGATTGCACCTATCACATCCTCACCTTTTTTGTTATAAAACTTTCATATTGAGCTCTTCTAAACTTGTAACTCGCCATGTTTCCTTTTCCTTTTTTATGATGATTCGCAACACATTGTTGACTTTTTCTTCTCGATTTTGTGTTGAATCAGTCGTGACATTTATAAATTCAGCTAACACATTTACTTCCTTTTGACCGGGTTCATTTTCTTGTAAATAAAACTTCATTTCGATTGGTTTCGGCTGTCGATAAATACGCTCTTCTCTGTTGTTCTTGTGCGGAGGCAAGTACCTTATTAAGTCGTCTTTTTAAGTCTTCATTTTGTTTTGTTAGTAATTCATTTGAAAGTTTTAACTGTTTTTCTTTTCCATCACTCATTGATTTTTTGCTCAAATAGATATTAAAAGCTGTCACACCTACAACTAAAAAGACAAACACAATAAACAAAGATTTGCGTTTCTCTTTCATTCTTTCAGTCTCCTATTATTTAGGTTTTTAGAACCTTCTTACATAACCAGAAAAGACTTTTTTCAATACGGATTATTTAGATCTTCAATGGAAACACCTTTATTCGTTTGGCATCCAATGAAAGTATTTTTATCAATTACAATGCCAACGTGCCCGGCATGTTTGTAGGTATCAAAGAAAATAACGTCACTTGGTTTCATATCATTTACCGATACTTTTGTACCGATTTTATTTAATGTTTCAGTACTTACAGCTCCCATCGGACTGGTATACATCCCTACTTGTTCGAACGCCCAGCGCACAAAACTTGAACAATCAAAAATCCCTCTTGCAATGTCATTTGTGTTACGTCCTCCACCAGAAACGACAGAACCCGGCTGATAATATTTTAAAACTACGTCAACGTACAAGTAGAGTAAGCACCCAACGCCTTGTTACATTACTGTAGTAGGTTTTTAAGTGCTCCTCCCCGAACCGGACTTACATCTCTCAATGTATCCGGCTCTCCATCTGTCTCCTGCTAAACCTCTCCTTTGTGCCTTTTTACGTGGTGCATATGAATTGTGGTATTCGCTTTCCCACACAATTCGCATTGTTCAGCTTTGATTCGATCAGAGAGTTTCGTTTCACTTAACACATATTTTGTATCTGGAATTAAATCTAAGTTCGCTTCTTTTGACTGTTTCTCTCGTGGAAAACTACGTTCAATAAAATGCGTTTGCTTTTCTCCTCGAGATGTTTTATATGTGACAGTAAATCGTCTGTTTTTCTCATAACGTTTTCGAATCTCTTTTGTTTTAACTCTATACTTAGATGCAAATGTTTTTAGCATAGAGTAATACATAAAGTAAGCAAAACGATGCATATGATTACTCACGTTTTCTGCTAGCCGATAATAGTTATACAATCCTCTTATTTCACTGTTATATTGAGCGACAATCTCTAAATCTTCATTATGAATGAAGTATCCTCTGTCTTTGGGCATCCAAGTGCCATCGGCACTCATTTTGATAGCTTGGTATTTCTTCAATTTGTTGACCCAAGCCTCATGAGGCATTTTTAATTGAACTTTTCCATTAAGGTATCTACATACTCTCCCAATCGCATCTTTTCGAGGTGCACTTCCTCTAAAAACACGAATATTGTAACCGAGAAATCCTGCATGTTTTTCAGAAGCATGGGTAATAAGCGTTTTCTTAATATATCTCGCATCGTACTTTGAACCAATTACACCAATTAGGAAATCATCAGCGTATCTAACATAAGTAAGACGCTTATAAGTTGAATCCATTGGATTACTATATGGAATCGTCTGCAATTCTTTCTTTAACGCTTTAGCTTGTTCTAAATGTTGTTGTGCTTCTTCCTTTTGTTCTTTTTCCAGTGCATTTTTATACTTCCGAATCGTGCTTCTCATTTGAGTATATTTCCGTTGATATTCAGGATTGTTCTTTCGTTTTTTACCTTGATTGAATTGTTGTATATAGTTCATCATGTATTGGTCTAACTCATTCAAGTAGATATTAGATAGAAGTGGACTGATAATACCACCTTGCGGAGCACCGCTAAAGGTATTATGAAATTTCCATTCTTCCAAGTATCCAGCACGAAGAAATTTCCATATCAGTTCAATAAATGCCTCATCTTCAATACGTTTTCTTAAAATGCCAATCAAAGTATGATGATTGATGTTATCAAAAAAACCTTTAATATCCCCTTCAATAAACCAATTGCTACCAGTAAACGTTCTTTGGATTTCTTGAAGTGCCGTGTGACAGCTTCTTCCTTTTCGATAAGCATGTGATGATACGGAGAACGTTGGTTCATATATTGCTTCCAATATCATTCTCACAACTTCTTGCACCAATTTATCCGCAAAACTAGGTATACCCAATGGTCTTTTCTTTCCGTCTTTCTTTGGGATATACACTCTTTTTGATGGGAACGGTTGATATGCCCGTTGCTTAAGGGCTTCTATCAGCTCTTCAATAACTCCTATTGAAAATCCATCAATAGAACGTTTATCTACACCCATCGTGAGTGCTCCATCATTTTTACTCAGATTGTCATATGCAGTGAAATAAAACTCTGGATTGTACAAATTTCGATAGAGTCTTCGGAATTTATACTCTTCCTTCTGACTCTGTCTTTGCAGGTTGCTTAATACTACTTTTGGACTTTGCATGATGCCTTTTGCACCTCCCCAATTTCATTTTTTAAGCGGACAGACTGCCTTCCTTCGCCATGTACTAGGCTTTCCCTAGCTCGGACTACTATGAAGGCTCCGTTACCGTATTGGATATTCATGAGCCACACTTCTTGGCTGTACCTTGAAGTCATCCTCAATAGCCTTCCGGCATTCCAACTTAGGTAATCCCCGTTTAGAAGACAAGAGACTTGCACATATGGTTTCGGATGCGACTTTCACACGTTTCCACGTATAGTGGAGGATGGTAAATGTCCCTATACATAGCGACGACACCCTTATCGCTATGTCATCTACCACATTCCGTATATAACCATCTTCCGAAATGAGTTACGGTAGCCTTCCTTGTGCTATCGTTCAAGCAGTATAGCTTTCATCCTTATCCATATTTCACATCTTGCCGTTCAGTCGTGATTCGATGATTAATCAACTTACGGCTTTCTTGACATGCTATTGTCCCCCTTCAGTTTCCTTCCAAGGTTAGTCAAGTGATGATAGGTCATCTAGGGAAGACCTAATGGTTTGCAATCACCATGTTCTCTTGCTCCCTCTACGGGCGCACAATATCGCCGTAGCACGCTTGATACGGTACGGCTTCTGGTCTAAGACAATGATACATACCAGTATGTTTTACTTTTTGATACTGTTGTTGCGAAAATTTGATTGCTAATTCTTTCGTATACTTGCCACCATTTGCACCAATAAAGTCAAAAAACCCAGTCCCGAAATTGTAAGCTTGAATAGCTTGCTGTAGTAAGTATGAAAGGTCAAAAATTAATTCTAATGTTTTTATTTATTTTAATTTCTAAAACAAGATATATTAAATATAGTATTCTATATTTTTTGTCATTTTTTTAGGAAGCCTAGCATCTTTTCAATATGTAAAAAGAATCCTGTAAATTACTAGTTTATGAAGCTAAACCAAACATCTTATGTATAAAGTATTTTCAATCTTAGACAGACTTGTTCAACAAAATAAGTTTTCTTTTTACTCTAATATAGGTTTTATCGACTCCTCATGAGTTGTTTGTTCATTTAAGATGATATTGTATTGTCTCTTCTAATTTAGGCCTATACGGATAAACTAAGCGTATAATTATTGTCTGAGCAATTAATACATCTCTTCTCTTTAGTTCATACTGATAATGCTTCTATTTGAACTAATTTTCCTTTTCATACTGATTACATATCTTTTATAAAATAATACTATTGGTATCTTCAAGTATTTAAATTTATTTTCTACTTAGTGAAAGACTATTACCTTTTAGATAATCAAGAGATGCGCATTTTTCGGATAGTACGTTAAAACCTAATATAATATATATCTTTTATATAAAAAGAATATAAAGATAAAACTATTATACTTATGAAAAATGGCTTACAAACTCAGTAATAACAGTGTCTGCAAAGTTATAGAACCATAAAAAATCGAAAAAAACACTTATTGGAAATGTATTTATTATGTTTTACGTCGCTCTAAATATACAAAATATCATAAAGTTGAATTACTTAACCTACATATAATCAGCATTATTTTGATACGTAGAAGTGTATATAAGATTAATGGTAGTCTAGCTTAAATTAATAACATGATTTCCACATACGCTATAAAATAACCCACATTTTATTAACATTTAGAAGTAAGTTATAGACATAATTCAGTAAATCAACATTATTAACAAAAAAAATTCTGATTTTAAGTAGATTTTTATATGAAATGTTTATAAATGAAGCTTTGAGCCATTTTATTGTACACATTTGGACAATATTATTAAGATATCCACTGAATTTATATATATATTTACGATTTTTAGTAGATTAAATCCCAGCAAGAGAGCGAATGTTCAGAAAAATGTAAAGTGAAATTGTGAATTACTGATTATATTTTAGGGATTTTGTATAAAAGTGTATAAAAAAAGAGAGGTATTCTAACTCAAATTTAAGAATCTCTCTCTTTTTTTTTGGATAGTACGAATTTAATTTCTAATTTCAGCACGAATAGCCCTCCGTCTTTGATTTTTCAAAAAAGGAGAGCATGTAATTTTACATTGCAGGAAGCAGCTGATCTACCGTGCATGGTGTTTCACTATTTTTACGGTAATAAGCTTCTAAGGAATGAAGAAAATCGATTAAATTAAAGTCTTTAGGAACTTCAATTACGCGGATTTTTTCCTTAGGCAATCTATCTATTTTTTCAATGAACAGTTCGCGAATATCACTTGGAATATGATGTTCTTTATGGCCATGAGATTTTAATAATTCACGAATTTTAATTTCTAATGCAATATATGCGTTAACATTTACGCCTTGCTCAAAAGCATACTTCCTAAATAGTGTCTCTTCTTGATACTGCATATAATTACGATGGTATGCTTCTTCAGTCACAGGAACCGCGTATGTAGAATGAAGAAGGTCATGCGCTTTACAGAATAACTTCTTAACATTTTGTAATGAATATATAGCAAAGTGAGTACCAAATTTAAATAACGCATCTTCTTGCTTTTCTTTCGGTACATTATGTGTAATCAGAGAATAAATACCTGTTTTAGCAGCGGTATCTAATACGCGATATTGAGAAGACTGCTTTAATAATTTGCTTAGTGTATAAACAAGATTTTTAGGGAAACCCTCTTGTCTATCAATCATTTCTCGTAATCCACGAATCACTTGGCGGATTTGACGATGACAGGAATGTTTTAAGACATTTACAAATTGGTTTATATCTTTTGTAAATTCTGCAATATTCATTTCAACTAACGATTCTTCAATGAACTTAGCTTTACGTTTATATGTAAGTCTTGGTGTAAATGGATCGCGATACTCTTCCCCTACTTCCTTATTACACAAGAAATCAGGGTGTACAGATAAATACAGTGTTGTATACTGCTTTTTATTCTTTTTCCCCTTTTCTAATTTGCAAATTTTAAACAAAGAAGATCCAGTAGCAGTAGATTTAGTTGTTAATTCAGCCATTACAGAACGTATCTGATGTGGGTATTTCTTATGTAAGAAGCGATACATACCGCCAAAATGAGTCTGTTGTCCTTGTTCATCAAATTTGTATAGGGAACGTTTCAAAGTAGTTTCTCGTTTTTGCTGCATTGCGATATCAATAAATAGCTTTTTAGCAGCAATGGATAAATCGAAGAACTCTTTTGTAAATACAATTGGGCTGATAAACGTGTAAGGATTCGCTTTATTCGTTTCCTTGTTCATAAAATCAGTTAATGTAATTTTATATTTACCACTGTACTCATTCTCAATTTCAATGATGTTGTGTAAGCTAAGCTTTTTCAACGCAACATAGAATTGTGAATGATGAATATGTGAAAATGCTTCTTTATAGTTTTTGTAGTCCTCCCAAAGCATGTGAATGGAAACATGAGAAAGTTCACCATAGGTATTACATTTTTTATGTAGAAATAGAAATACTTCTAGATCTGCATTAGTAATACCATATAGCTTATGCTTTCTACCATTTGCTTTAGTGAAGAGATTTTTCATTTGAAGTGAAAAAGATGGTTTGGCTTTTTCAACAAACCCTTCTTCATCTGCAATTCGTTCCTCGTAAGACATTGAATTTACGATATCTTCTAGATATGTATCTTTAAAGCTATAGTATTTGCCTTCTAAAGCTTCCACTAATTTTTGCCATGCTTTAATTGTTACTAATACTGGAGTTGTTGTTTCACCATTTAAACTACGTTTGTTCTTTATAACGAAAGGTTTAGCCATCTTTTTCACCTCCTCTTATTATGAGTTGCAGTTTTTACCTAAATAGGATATAAAAATTCAATTTTGATTATATCAAATCGAATCTGGGTGAAATGTGTCTCTTTAAGAGGAAAATCAAAAATGTGAAACGCAGCCTCATCCTTAGAGGCACAAGGGATTCAACGTTTCACAAAAAAAATATTTTGGCCACCATAAAGCTATAAGGTATTTTGAATATGAAACGTATCTGAAATTAATGAAACAGCACTTAAACCTTGATATACTAGGTTTTTTAGTGCTTTGGGTTAAAAGTTGTTGCCACCATATAGCTATAACGTTTCAAGTTTTGAAATGACTAAATAATGTGTAGAATTCATTCATAAATGTTGTGGTATAGCGTTTTCATGTTAATTTACGTCAAGGGAGTATTGCCATCATATAGCTATATGCGTTTCATGTTTTTTTTGGATTGTTGCCATCATAAAGCTATGCCGTTTCATGTTTGAAATCAATGTTTCATTGCGCTTGAAATGTACCTAAACCCTTGTTATATATGGATTTATAGGTTTTTTTTAAAAAAAGTTGTTGCCACCATATAGCTATAGCATTTCATTGGGATTTTTTAGTTTTTTTAAAGAATGGCTTTATATCAATGTTTAGCACTAATTTAAATAAAAAATATTTTTTTTATATGAACAGATGTTAGTGCGTCAATGTTTCATATTTAAAGAGTTGTTGCCACCATATAGCTATAACGTTTCAAGTTTTCAATAGTACCTGCCACAATGTAGCTATGATGTTTCATAAAAGTAAAGGTATTCGTGTCGCTATATGGAATAACGTTAATTCTTGTTAAATGAAATTCAACAATCTATTAGCATTTCTTGTTAAGAATATACTTGCCACCATAAAGCTAAACCGTTTCAAGTTTTTAATAGAACTTGCCACAATGTAACTATGGGATTTCAAAAAAGTAGAGGTATTTGTATCGAAGTATGAAATACCGTTAATTCTTGTTAGATAAAACCCGACAATCCATTTGCATTTTTGTTGAGAATATACTTGCCACCATAAAGCTAAACCGTTTCAAGTTTTTAATAGAACTTGCCACAATGCAGCTATGGTGTTTCATAAAAGTAGAGGTATTTGCATCATTGTATAGAGTGACTTTCAGAATTTTTTAGATGAAACCGACATTTCATCGATGTTTCTTGATCAGAAAGTAATTGTTATCATACAGTCATAATATTTCATTTCATTTGTAAGAAAAGGGACAATTACGTTTCACTTTAAAAGTATGATTTACACTATTTAATGCCAAATGGGTTTCCCGCATGGAGATTGTGGTGTAAAGTAGTAATTTTACAAATAAGTACAGTCTTATATAATACAAGTACAAGAATGTTTACTTGATAGGACAAATACTGTTCGATAAATCATTTCTCGATATAGATTATTCTGATAACGTTTCAACTTATATGCTATGTTGCCACCATATAGCTATAACGTCTCAAGTTCTATAATTAATATTTCTAATTGGTGGGAATTTAGTAAGGAGGTTTTTAATATGGAGAAAGTATTAGTGTTGTTTAGCGATGCCCTTTTACTTGCTGCTCCAATGTATGAAAAGAACACGCAGCTATGGGAAAAGTGGAATAGATATTATGAGGAAGTACAAGGAAATCATGACAAAGTAGTAACTTCAGCTAATATATCCCCTTCATTTTCAGCACTTGTCTCTTGGTTAGGTCAGAAACAAGAACAAGGGATTTCATTATTGCATATATACGCAAATCTAGATAAATATAAAATTGAGATTCGGAATGTACTCGATAAAATAATAGAACAAGAATTTGGAAGTACATCTGAAGAAGTTGAAACGGCTATAATATCTAATACAACAGATGAAAAGTTAAAAGAGCATTCAAGTGATCTACAAGAGGATTACTATCCTGTAAGTAATGATGCGGTATATTATCAACTACGAGATGGTATAGCCAAGAATCACTTTGAAGAAGATGAAGTAGGAGCAGTGCCTGTTTTACCATTAGAAACTAAAAATACAAGCGGAGTTGCTCAGCTATCATCACACAAGGATGAAGATTTAAGGCTAGTAAACACCAATGAAGCAGAAAGATGGTCAATACTAGTCGATGGTGTTATTAGTAACATGGATGATCTTACCGCAGACTGTTTAGATACAATTACAATACAGTGGTTGAATCAAGCGAAATCTCCAGATGATTTTATTGATTTCAGCTATGAAAATGTACTAGATATGTGTAATATTCCAAAAGCATCAGCAAATGGTATAGAGTATTATCGTGCAGAAGATAAAATTAAAATTGCACAACGTATAGCTGCTTTGGCGAGTATCTTTATTTATTTAAATGACGATAATGAAGTCGTGGTTTTAAATGATCGTGCAGAAACTGGTGAGCAATTTGAAATGAAACGTGAAATAATTAAAAGACTTTTCGTTTTAGATTCTGTAGTTCTTTGGAGAGATAAAAATACCAATGATTACGTAGGTATTGAATCTTGTAGAATAAAGCCAGGTAGCTTTTTGTCGATGTATTTATACGGATCTAGTAGCACAACAGCGTTATTATCTAAAAAAGCATTGGAGTATAATAGTTATCGACACAAATTCCATAAGCGACTAATTCGCTATTTATCTTGGCAATGGAGAATTCGACAACAGTACAGTAATTTAAAAAGACCATATTCAATTGATGGAGAAAAAGGACTATTGTCTGTTATGGGGATTAATATAGCTAAGGGACGCCCCCACCGTATTCGTGAGCAATTAGAAAATGTATTAATAGATTTAGAAAAAGAAAAAGTTATTTCACATTGGGAGTACGCTGAGGAAATTGATGAATCAAGAATTGGAGAACGGAACTGGTTTAAGAATTATTACTCAAAATTAGGAATCATCATTTTACCACCAAAAGAGTTAATGGATAATATCGGGAGTTTGGCAAAGAAAAAGGTAATTGATACTCCGGATAAGCAAGAAAATAATGTGATTATAAATACGATAGCTCATAGTACAGTAAGTACTGAGGAGCTAATTAGAGAGAAAATTATGTACCAACATATGCATCAAAATAGAACAATGCGCGAAATAGCAGATGAGTTAGGCTTATCCCCTGCTACACTATCGAGATTCTGTAATAAGAAAATGAAACGGATTTCAAACAGTGTTAATGATAAGTTAACAAAATGGTATGAAAGACAAATGATAATCGAGTCCATGTAAGCAAAAAAGAGGAAACCACTTTGAAAATGGTTTCCTCTTTTTTTATGAATATTATTGACAGAAAATTCAAACGCGTTATATAATTTTTGGTATTACCAATATCTTTAACATGTATTACCAAAAAATAAAGGGGACGATGGCTTGAAAGAAAAGGAACGCTCCTCAGATAAAATTGAGAATGAATTAATTAGATCCATATTGGCTGGTGTTTATTCTGTAGGAAGTACTTTACCGCCGGAAAGAGAGCTTGCGAAAGAATTTGGTGTTGGTCGCCCAACTATTCGGGAGGCGCTTCAACGTTTAGAAAGGAGTGGATGGATAACAGGTAGAAAAGGAATGCCATCGACTATTAATGATTATTGGAGCAATGGTAATCTAACGACACTTATAAATATTGTTGAGAATCATCATACCATTACAGATGAATTTATTATGTATTTATTAGAATTTAGAAGTTCGTTGACTCCGACTTATATTCGTAATGCTGTTACGTTTAATCAACCTAAGGTGGTTGCTCTCCTTGCTAATCTTGAGCAACTTGAAGATAGTGCAGAAAGCTATGCAGTATTTGATTGGGATTTGCAAAAAAGGTGTGCTGGGCTTGCTGCCAATCCGATCTTTCTACTCATTTTAAATAGCTTCGATTCCATTTATGTAGATATGGCAAAAAGATATTTTTCTGTAAAAGATCATCGTGGGTTGTCCTTCAACTATTATCACAACTTATTAAAAGCTGCATTAAAGGGAGATGCAATTGAAGCGGAAAGATTGTGTAAGACAACATTGGAGAAAAGCTTGGCTCTCTGGAAAGATAGAAAAAAATAAAGAAAGCTGGAGGCGTGATAAATGAAACTAAAATATTTTAAAGAATATTTTTCCTATCCTGATATTTTGATCATGAGCTGTCTTTTCCTCGCTAGCTTTGGATTTATGATTTTACATTTAACCTCTATCGGAATTTGGGGTGCTTTTATTTTGGGAATGATTATGTATTCTTTAGCTGAGTACGCTACTCACAGGTTTATTTTTCATCTAAAGCCACCAAAGAATGCATTTTTATTAAAAATGCTTAAGCGCCTACATTATGACCACCATACAAATCCGAATGAATTACATTTATTATTTTTACCCTTATGGTATAGTGTGCCAAACATTGCAATTTCAGGAGCAATTTTTTATTTTCTTTCATCCAGCTTTGTCATGACAAACGCATTTATTGCAGGTATTATGCTCTTTTTATTATTTTATGAGTGGAAGCATTATATCGCGCATCGCCCCCTTCAACCAATATCACCATGGGGGCGATGGATGAAAAAGGTTCATTTATGGCATCACTTCAAAAATGAAAATTACTGGTATGGTGTCACGAACCCAGCCTATGATTTTCTCATGGGCACCTTTAAAGACCAAAAGGATGTTGCCCAAAGTAAAACTGCTAAAAATCTAGAAAAACGTGGTGACCAGAAAATAGAATTATAAAAAATAATCCATTGTCATCATCCTGGAAATGTCGAATGAATTTTACAGCTTCGACATTTCTCAGGGAGTGACAGGCATTTTTTCCTATTGAGCAGTAAGTATGGTAATAGATTGGATAAGGCTTGTTTGAAAGTTTTCCTTACCGAAAAATGCACCCGCTTTTTTCTCTATTTCTCTTAGCATTGCTTCATTTTTCACGAAGTGTTTCGCCGATGCTATCTACAATCTGTATCGTGTTTGCCCCAGTGATTTCTTTAGCGACTCGTTCCAGGAGAATCTTTGTACCAAAAGAAAATTTCCGCGTAAAGCTATGGCACCTGACAATGTTATTGCGGAGAAACTCGGAATATTCAGGCGTGAAAGCACGACGAATACAGCCCCTCATCATCTCTTTCATCTAGATACCTTTTTAACCAAATGGTGCAACACATCCCTTTCTTTATCATCTTTCCCTTGTACAATGACAGAATTCGTTAAAAAAGAAGAGGTGAGACTAACAGTATGCTTTCTCTAATAAATAAATCTTTCTTTTACTGACTCCCATTCATCACTAATAATACTGTAAAATATATTGTCTTGAATGGTTCCGTCTGCCTTTACTCTATGTTTACGAAAAGTTCCCTCTTTTGTTGCTCCTATTCGTTCAACAGCTTTTTGAGAACGTATACTCTCTACGTTAACTGAAAATTGGATAAAATCCACTTTTAACTCTTCAAACTAAAACTTAATAACCATTGCTAGATTCACAGGTTCCAATGTGCAAAATTAGTCCATTTAACATTTCTTCACTTTCTGATGTATCCTGAGTCACTTTCCACCTTGTCAGCAATCCCCCCTTCCCCTTTCTTGCCAGAATATACAACAGGTCCAATTTCTTGAACAGAACTAATCGTCATTTAATGTATCTATTGCTTTGTTAAGTTGGTAGCTTACAGTAATATGTATAATTCAATTAGTAAATCTATACTTACACAAAAATATAATAAATTTAGTTAAATTTATTAACATTGACTCTATATGTTAATTATAAAGATGGTGTACATATGAGATTAACAAGTGAATGTGTAGAGCCTAATACTTGAGATATTGAACTTGCAATTATGTGAGTTAATAACTGAGAGGAGAATTTATAACATGACATTGACAGATCTCCTGTATCAATGGTTTTAAATAGAAGAAAAATCGTTAATAAATCTAGTTGAATACGAAGGTCTCTTTATTAAACTAAAATGTTCATATCAAACCATATGATATGAAAAGAGCAATGATTTTTGTATGTTTTATACACACTGTATATATACACCTTATATATAGGTTTTACATATAAGGTGTATAGAAAAGAAGTATGTTAAATATGTTGATATGAAATTGATATAACAGCCACAAAACCTTTATTTTAAAGGGTTTATATATACAGTGTATATATAAAGTCTATGAATAGGGCGTATGGATGCTTTGTGAAGTGTTTTAACATGAAATGTTTGTAATTTGATATTTTTTATAAAGGATTATTCAGAAGAATGTCAAATTAAATATTAAATTTATAGTTTTATAGAAGGTGTTGTTAATTACATGAAACCAGAAATTGATATATATTATATACAGCGTGCATGCACGTCGTATATATTCATGTTGATATATCAACATTTCAACTAACTTTAATACTTATACGCTTTATATGTAAGTTCTATATATAATCACTTGATATACGTCTTATATTAATGTAATATATTCGTAGGAATAATTAACCAACGTTTTAAGGGGGAGGCAACTTGAACGAGGCATTGAGCGAAAAGTATAAAGTAATTAAATTTCCTGATGAAGTTGTGAATATGTTTGCAGACATTCTTGAAGAGGACGAAATACTTTATAATGTATTTCATTACATAGGATCTGAGGTAAATAAACAATACCAAGAGACGAAATATATGAGAGGCATCTCAATAAATGAAATAGTAGGCAATGTTGTAATTGATAGGAGAGTTAAGAAATTAAAGGGAAAATCGTACTCATTAGAGGTTGAACGAACCAATATATCAAGAAGATCAGCTGAAGTAAGTGTTAGTACATTATCTTCAATGTCATTAATAACTGAAAAGATTATGCATCCTTATAAATTTTTAATCTCAACAATTAGAGGACAACAGGTGTTAATTGAACTAGGAAGACGTAAACAAACCAATTGATAAGAAAAAGGAGAGATAAAATAATGGCGAAGAACTTTCTGAAAAACGAAGTAGCAGTAAAAATGACAATGGTTGGTTTTGGTCAGGCTGGAACTAGAATGGTAGATAAATTTGCTGAATATAAGCATACGGATGGAACATCTGTGTACAACTGCCTTGCCCTAAATAGTAACGATGGTGATTTAGCCGAATTAAAAAATGTGCCTACAAGTAATCAAGTATCACTCAAATTAGGCGGACTAGGGAAGAATCCAGAACGTGCTGTAAAAGTACTAGAATCAAATGATGAAGCGAAAGAAAAGTTAAAAGAATTCATCACAGAGCGTGTAAGACCAACAGATGAATTGGTACTATTTTTTGCTGGTTTAGGCGGTGGAACAGGTACTTCTACAATCATTAAAGCAATTGAAGAATTCTCGGCTTTTCATAATAAACCTATAATCGCTGAAGAACTTAAAAGTATGGCAATGAAAATTCCTAGAGAGGAATTAATAGCAAATCAACAAAGGTATGCAAAAATTGCATTCAATAATGCAATTGAACGTAAAGATTTTATTAAAATGGGTATTGTTGTAACACTGCCTGTAAGAGCTGATGGGCCTGATGTACTAAGACAAGTAAATAAATTCTCTCAAGAGATTTGGAAGTTAGCAAATGACCCAGCAAAAGGTGTTGCATTCGTTGTTTTCGCAGATAATCAACATTTCTATGATGAATTTAAGGGATTAAACGAAAATGAGAAAAAAGGTATTGCTAATTCACGAGACTATGCAAATCAGCGCATTGGTGAAATCATCCATGAATTAAATACAGCTTCTAATGGCGCAGGAACATCTGTTATTTTAGATTCACAGGACTTTAAACGTATTTTATTAGAGAAAACTGGTTGTCTAGTTATTAATAAAATTTCTCGCAATATGAATCAAATTGAAAATAGTAAAGAAATAGTAGATATGTTCTCAGAATCGTTGAAAGGAAGCTCTTTCCACCATCCTATAGAATTAGTGAAAAAGAACGATGATGGTGAGTTGGAGGCCTCTAAGGTGCATCATTTTGGAATGCTTGCAATTCTAGACGAACAAAAGAATATTGATGATTCATTTATGGATGATGCAAAAGTAGAAGTTACGAATACATTACCAATCAACGGTACGGTATTTAATGGGTATTTAATTAGTAAAAATGATTTTATGGGCAGTGTGTATACGTTCTATAAAACTGATGCATTACCGTCCCGTTTGTCTAAGGGTTTAGTTGAAGAATTCAATGAATTTAAAGAGAAGCAAAATCAAATTCAGTTTAAAAAATCCCAAATTAGTACAATTGAAATGCAAGATCAAGACGATGATTTCAGTATTAATTTCGGTGATTACATCGATATGGGAACAAGTGATGAGGAACCATCAGCAGATGCTGAGAATGATGAAGAATTAGCTGCATTTATGGATCCAGACAAAATGTTTGGTACATCAAAATAATAAAAAAGAGGCCTGGAAATATCCCGGGCCTCTTTTTTATTCGGATGTCATAATAGATTTCATATACTCTATCATATTTTCGTTTAAATAATTCTCTATAAATAGGTGTTTTTTTGCTAAATCTTCCTCTTTTTTAAACCAACCAACTTTTTTCATGCGCTCTTCCTCAGGTTTTTCATTCCAGAGTTTTTCAGCTTGTCTTCTTAATTCTTTACGAGCTCTATGTTCAATTATTATGTTATCCAGTCTTTCTTGTCTTTGACGTTCTTTCATAGCAATTGGATCTTCAGGCTGGGGTAATGCTTTTAATACATTTTCAAATTTCTCTTGAAATTGTATTTCGATGTTTTGTAAATGTGCTTGAACCTTTTGTTCCACCAATTTTTCGATTGTCTCAGCTGCGTCCTGAAAATCAAATTGAGATAATATTTCGTTAGAGTGGTTTTCAGGAGATACGGGCCTTAGTTCGAATTGATGCGGTAAAAGTTCGATTATGGCATCTAAAGACCACTTTTCATCCCTTTTCTGCTTTATGAAAAGAGCTATATTTAAATCTAATGAATTATAGAGCTTTTCATTTGTATTATTGGTTCTAAGAGTCCCGTGCAATCCCTTCTCTTCTAACGTATTAAACCAATTATAAACAGTATTATGGTGTCTACCTACTAACTTAGAAAACTCTGTTATTCGCCAGGCCTTTTCAAAAGCGTCTTCGTGTAATGAGTTCTCATCATCTACCATGGTTTGTTCTGAGTGATTTTCCTGCTTAATCATAGTATTACCTCCTTAGCAGTATATAATTTCGCTGATAAATGACATTAACATGAAATATGAGATTGATATGTTAAGTGTTTTTCGACGGTACTAATAGGAATCCCTTTCTTATCTGAAATTAACATGAAAGATAAGATTAACATGTTATACTCAAAGTGTTAACAGAACATTAACAGATCGTTATCTATCCTCACCAAATATTGATGTTTTGTTAACCGGGACTTGAAATGCATCAATGTTATATAGGATTAATGAGGTACCTTTGTCACCCATATCCTTATAAATGGTTGCTATGAGATTGACAGTTTTATTCACATAACATTAATGATAAGTAAATATAACCGATTTGTAAATAAATTATGAGGATATAGCATCAAACTTTCAAAAAAATAGGTATAAATATGATTAAAAGGGTCCATATTATTAATAATTGTAGTATGAGCCTTTTCCATAGATAACACTTGAGAATATATAACAGATACCTGTTTGACTAATAGAGTGCAGTATCTCTTTTTAACTGATTCCAAGACTAGTAAAGTAATTTTAGATAACAACTATTATAGGTTCATATAAGCGTTAAATTCTAATAGTTAGACGAGTTATTGGCTATTAGAATTTAAAACACTACAAGGTCCCATTCGCTTTGTTGTTGAATAGCTGTAATGCTTAATTTCTAAGTGTTTGCGATAAAGAAAAAAGTTTTTATAGAAGGATCTATTCAGTCTCTAATTATAAGCAATAAAGACTGATGTGAATCTTGGTTTATTAACGCTTTTATTAATAAGGACATATACCTATCGATGTTTTGTCAATGTCTTGTTATCACAATAATCAAGAATAGTTGATATGAGATTAACAATATTATCGTTCTGAGGATTAACATGTTAATGTTTATTGACATGTTAATCTCATTAACGGCGAGTATTTTGATCCAATTATGCACAATGTCAATCTCATGTTAATACTTACAGAAAGGATTTCTACATTTAAAATAATGACCCTTTAATTACTCGCCCAAGAATAGATTTGAGGGCTCTAAGCCGTATATTACAAAGTAATTTTGCTCATATTATTTTATTGATTGAATTAACTATAATGAGAGCTGCTTTGTTTGATAGTCTGTATTTCTTAGTGATTTTTCTACTTGAAACTTCTAGTAGTTTATAAAGCGCAATTCTTAACTAGTGTGGATTTTCGTATTTCAATTTTCGGCCTAATAAAGCCATGGTTTTATAGATGTTTTGTTAATGTATTGTTTTCATTATTGCTAAGTATAGTCAACATGAGATTAACATTCTTATTTATTGTTAGCTAACATGTTAATACCTATCAATATGTCAATCTCATTCCTGCTATGTATTTTAATCCAGCTTCACGAAATGTCAATCTCATATCAATAATCTGCGGGAAGAATATCTTTGTAAGAAGTATTAAATCTTTAATTGGATATCTAATAGTGGATTGAGAATCTCTAAGTTACATGTTACAAAAAACTATTTACGCTAAATATATTACTTTATTAAAATATAGGGAAACATTCTTTGTATTTTAATAGGGAATCATTGTATTTATTGATGTTTTTAACCTCTATAAATTATATATTTCAATTCTTGTTCTAATAAACTTATGGTTTATCCATGTAGTATTAGTTTCTTATTATCCTTATTATCAAGGGGAGTTGACATAAAGTTAACATTTTTATTCTTTTGAAGGTTAACATGTTAATGTCTGTTGATATATCAATCTCAGTTTGGGTCTGCATTTTGATACTTTTTGTGAAATGTTAATCTCATGTCGATATCCTTTAAGAAGAATATCTTTGTAAGAAGTACAAATTCTTCAATGTTTATGCCGATTGCGCATCTTTTTAGAGTAACAGTATCAGTATGTCCAAGATTTAGAGATTACTTACATGTATTTTGAATTTTTTGCACCTGAACCGTTTATATTTTTTGTAGGAATTTTTGCTTTTTTGTCGAATACACTTAATGCAAGGAGGGACATTACATGATTATTAAAGACTATTTCATCAATCTATCTATTTTTTCTTTATTAGTTAGCGCAGCAATATTTATTCAAGTATTTACAATTCATTCCAGGCGGTATTTCGAAAAATTCTATGGAGGGATTATCGCAATTACTTTGATGTTCTTTTCTTTTCCGTACATGGGATTTTCCTACGATCTTCGAGTTGTTCCTCTTATTCTATCTTTTATTTACTTTGGTCGTACTGCTGGTTGGATTACGTTAAGTTGCATTATTATAATGCGTATCTTTTACATTGGTGGGTATTGGGAACCACCTGTGATCGCTTATTTAGGTATGGGTATCCTATTTACTACTTTTAAAACATATTTTAAAAACCTTCATCCTTTTAAAAGTGCATCTTTATATTTTTCTGTTTTTGCCGGAATAAAGTGGTTAGTTGGTGTATTCTTTAATACTACATTGCTTTACACTGAAGGCTTATTATATATATCTTTAGGACTTTTAATTGGGCTATTTCTTATGGAAGCTTACCAGAAATTGTATTATTTAACACAGGACTTATCTAAAATGAATCGGGAATTAAAAAAATCGAAGCAAGAACTCACAGATACCGTACATGAGCTTCAAGGGGGGATTTTTAAATTTAAAAAAGTGGGTAAGCACTTTATACACACTTTATGTGATGGACAGTTCTATTATCAAAACGGATTCTATTCTGAACAGGTGGTAGGAAAAAGCCTACGCACTATTGATGCTTCTATTGTTCCTCCACATTTAGTTCCACAATTGATGAAGTATTATCTTCAGGCATGGGAAGGGAAAGAAATTATATTTGAATTACCCTGGCCAAATGATAAAACAATTATTCTTATTGCGCTTAGGCCGATTAAACGGAATGGACAAGTTATTGAAGTTGTTGGTTCTACAGTCGATATAACCGAAAGGAAAAAGGTAGAATCAGAATTAAGAGCTACCAAAGAATTACTAGAATCATTTATAAAGCATAATGTAGATGCTATTACCATATCTGATCGAGAAGGGCATATTTTACAAGCCAATAAAGCTTATGAAAATATATTTGGGTGGTCATCACAAGAAATTATAGGTAAGAGATTACCTTGTGTACCAGATTTCTTAATAGATGAATCACTCAGAAACATTCAGAAAATTCTAACAAAGGAATCCGTAGTTACTAGATTAGAAACTGTTAGACAACGTAACGATGGAAGTCTTCTTGATGTCAGTCTGACGGTTTCTCCTATACTAGATGTAAGAGGAAATGTGATAGCTTTATCAGCAATATGTAGAGACATCTCTGAAAGAAAACAAGCAGAAAGAGAACGGCATCGATTACACCAACAATTAAGAGATAGTGAAATGAAGTACCGTGCACTAATCGAACAAGCAACTGACGCAGTATATGTAGTAGAGCTGAATGAGGATCGTGTTCCAAGTCGATTTATTGAGGTAAACCCTGTTGGTTGTAAAAGGTTTGGATATAGTAGAGAAGAACTGCTCTCGTTACCGTTTCCAAATGCTGTACCACAAGATTCACCAATGATTGTAAGGTTGTTAGAAAAAATTAGAGAGGGACAAACTTCCTTCATTTTGCAAGATGAATATGCTTTTCCAACAGGAAAAATAATAACAACTGAGTTTAGTGTCCGTGTTTTTAACTTAAATGGTAAAGAAGTTTTCCTAAGTATTTCTCGTGATATCACTGAACGGCTAAAAACAGAAGAATTACTACGAAAATCTGAAAAACTTGCTGTCGTAGGACAATTAGCGACTGCAATGGCTCATGAAATCAATAATCCATTAACAGCAGTGAAAGGGTTTATGCAATTACTAAAATCAACGGAAAATGAGAATAATCAGGGGTATATAAATATAGTATCATCAGAGATTGAGCGTATAGAAAGTATTACAAATGAATTTATGGCGGTAGCCAAACCACAGGTGGTAAAGATACAACCTAATGATATTAGTGTGCTAATGGATCAAGTTTTAATGCTAATGCAACCTCAAGCAATGATGAATAATATACAAATTAGAATCGATTCTACACCTGGTATTCCATTGATTCCATGTGAGGGAAATCAATTAAAACAAGTGTTTGTTAATATTTTTAAAAATGCAATTGAATCCATGCCAACGGGAGGGGAAATTCTGATTCAAATTGATAAACTTGAAAATGATCAAATAAGCATTCGTTTTATCGATCAAGGGTGCGGGATTCCAAAAGAACGTATACCATATCTCGGAGAACCTTTTTATAGTATTAAGGAAGAGGGGATTGGTTTAGGATTAATGATCTGTTATAAAATTATCGAAACACATCAAGGAAAGGTATTTATTGAGAGTGAAGTGAATAAGGGAACTATAGTTGAAGTCACGCTTCCTATTTGTACATTTTAAAATCAATAGATTCTTTTACTGAAATTTTATAATAAACCATATAATGGAATTTTGAATAAAAATGAGTAATGAGCAACAAAAGAGTTCTGCTACGGTAAACACTTTAGAAGATTATCGAGTTAAGGACATATCTAAAAACTAAATTTATTTTTAGTGAGCAGTTAGCTTTGGCTAGCTGCTTTTTTGTATATAGTGTAATCGATTGTTCATTTTACTGCTTTTTTGATGTTTTATATACAGATTATATAGCCTTACAAAGCTCTGTAAGTGTTTTGTAATATTTACGAGAGACTTTTTTAACAGCTATGAGAGAGAAATGAAAGATTTGTTATATATGATGAAATTAATCTTACTAGTAGGTGTTCTAACTCACTTAGAAACCAAGGAGGAAAAATAACAATGAAAAAATTGAAGCCAGCACTTAGTGTATTAGGTAGTGTATCGATGGCACTGACTTTAGCATCTCCTGCTTTAGCAGATGTGAAACAACCGAATCCAGGAAGTACAGTTGAAATATTCAAAGAGAATACAAATGCAAAAAAGGAAGATAAGAATTTCACGCTCGGATCTGATGGGGAAATAGGTTCGCTCATTACACAAAACATTGAAATGGCAAACAACGATTGGGACAAAGATGGTATTTCTAACGACTTAGAGATTAATGGATATAAAATTGAATTCAATTCACAAACTGGAAAAAATGAAGCGAAAGCATGGGATCCCGAGAAGGATAAAGGGAAACCAAAATTTATATCGAATCCTATGAATGCAAATACGGATGGTGATCCTTTTACTGATATGTATGAGGTTGAGAATTATAATAATGATTCTGATACTAATTTCAATCCGATAGTTGCCAATATGCCAAATTTACAAATTGGTGTCAAAAGAATTGAAGTAATTCCTATTGCAACCATTACGGATAATAATGGCGGATCTGTTAGCAGAGGATGGGAAAAAAGCGTATCTACACAACATTCATTTAATGTAGGTCTAAGTGGCTCAGGTGGTGTAGAAGGCTCAGCAGCTGGTCCTGTTCCTTCCGGAAGTGTTTCAGCAAACGTGGGATACGGATATTCAAAAACAACTACTGAAACGGAGAGTTATACAAATAATTTTGATTGGTCTACCGCAACAACTGTGGATACAGCGAACGCAGCAAAATTACGGGTACATTTGGAATATAAGAATGTAGGCACAGCATCCGCTGAAAATGTTTCGCCTCATTTTAATATTCGTTTAGGAAACAAAATTATTAATACTGTAAAGGCCACACAAGATCGTTATAAGGCAAACTATTTAAGTACAGAAAAAGGTGGACGGAATAAAACAGAAGTAGTAATTGACAGTTTAGAGGGACAAGCAGATGCGAATATTGTCTTATCATTGGATGAATTGAAAGCTGTTGAACAAGGGGAACTTCTTTCGATTGAAGTTTTACCTACAAGTACAATGGATTTATCCATCGAAAAAGGTGAAGAAGTTATGCATTTGGGGGATTCAGGAAGATATGAATCTAGAGTAAATGCAGCTACAGAACAATTAGAAACAGATATGGGGAATATACCAAAGTTTAGGGTGTATACTCCTAAAGACAAATCCCTTGCTGATAAGCCAGTTTTATCCTATAACGAAGTTTTTCAACATATTAATATAGATACGAATAAAGTAAAGCATATTGTAAACAAGGCAAAAAGTAATAATCAAGTATCAGTGGTTTCAGATAATAATGGAACTGATGCATTGAACGCTTTAAAAGCAGGGCAGGGGGATCGCGGTTATTTACATAAAGACTCTGTACACGGTGCTTTTGCAAAGCTACAGCAACCAACATTAGTAGAAGGTAGTTATGATCCTATTACGCAAAAGATTCGGGCATCAATCTTACCTGGTTTATTTGGGGTGAGCAACGAAATCTCTGCTACTTATAGGACAAAATGGAGTGGTCCCTCAAAAACAGTAACACTAGTTAAACGTGAGAATGGATATACATATGAGTCTAGAGAAAATATACATCCTATTAAATCTGAAATTGCAGCGGACAGAAAAGTTAGATTTCAAATCAATGACGCACACAATCTAACGCCTACACAAAATATTGATGCCGAAATTAAAGCTAATAAAGAATTTGAAGATTATGTAGTAGATAATTCAGGTGAATTTGTTACAGAAGGAGTTCCATATACTGTAGCTTCATATGGAAATACAGCTTATTGGGGAAGTCATCACGCCGGGAATAAATGGGAGTATCTTTGGGCTGAGAAATCTAACGATGAAAAAGTGAATGTAATTATTGAAAGAGTAGGTCAACCTAAACCTGGAAAACCAATTAAAAAGGATGAAGAGGTATTAATTAAATTCCAAAATCCTATTTATTCAGATTATGCATATTTAAAGCTTCAAGATAGTTATATCCATTTAGATCAAAAACAGAACGCAAGTACTTTTAAATTTAATCATGCATATCCAAAGAACTTTACTGGACACCATAAGCAATGGAACATACTATCTAATGGAAACAAATTAAAGGTAGAATATTTAATCGATTATATGAAATATGGTAATGGAGAGAATGGAACTGATACTATAGCATGGAACCTATCAAGAGCTCAGTAATAGGTAACAGTTCTGTTGCTAAGTTTGAAAAAAGAACCGGTAATAAACTGAATCCGAAAAGTCAGATACAAAAATTTAGGCTACTAATAGGGAATGAGTTCGATATTGAATCGGACTCATTCCTTTTAATTTATATGATTTAGATACTACTATTTTAATTACTTATCTAGTCATATAAGTAATCAAATGTTAAGATTACTATCTGAATTACATAAATATTATTCTGGATTTTCGTTCGTTTAGAGGCCGAAATCTGGAATTCTGATTTATTGATGCGATCAGTTTTTACATCTTTACCTATAAAGATATATTTATAGGATAATAGAAAAAATAAATTTTTTTGTTATTGGTGAAAAAGAAGTGAGGATAGTAAATGAAAAAAAGAATTTTAATCGTAGAAGATGAAGCAAATATTCGAGAAGTCTGCAAACGGTATTTAGAAAGAGAAGAATATGAAGTATATACCGCTGTAAATGGCAAAGAAGGTTGGGATGTATTTCTTACGCAGCAACCAGATTTAATTATATTAGATTTGATGATGCCGAAAAAAGATGGATGGGAATTATGCGAGGAAATTCGTCAACAATCAAATGTCCCTATTATTATGTTAACTGCTAAGGGAGAGGAAAGGGATCGAATTTTAGGCTTAACAATGGGGGCAGATGATTATTTAACAAAGCCATTTTCTCCTCGTGAATTAGTATTAAGGATCCAAATTATACTTAGAAGAGGAAGCCAGGTACCGATACAAGCAAAAGAATCTCTATTGGAAGTAATAGAATTTCCAGATTTAAAAATATATCCAAAGACAAGATATGTACTTGTTTGTGATAAGGAAGTGGAGTTAACGGTGAAAGAGTTTGAGGTACTTTATCTCATGGCAAAGCATCCAAAACAAGTATTTTCTCGCTCGCAGCTTCTTGAACTAATTTGGGATTTTGGGCATGAAGGGGCATCAAACACAGTTACCGTGCTAGTGAGTCGTTTACGTGAAAAGCTCGAGAAGCATACAATAAAGAATCGCTGGATTCATACGGTTTGGGGTATAGGATATCGCTTTGAGCCAAATGGAGGAAATGAAGCATGAGATTACGTATTCAATTGTTACTCATGAATTTATTAAGTACCAGTATTATGGTAATTGCTATATGGTATAGTGAGACGAAAATGTTACTTGAACCGGAACAAACGCGGCTATTAACAGTAATTGCATTTGTGGCATTTATTATTTCAACGTTTATTTATTGGTTAATGACACGTCCTATCATGAGATCTATACAAAATTTAATAAAATTGACGAAACAATTTAGTGATAGACACTTTGAAACGATGTATATAATTGGGCAAGAACCACGGGAGTTTAAAGAATTAGCAACTGCCTTTCAACAGATGGCAAAAAAATTAGAAGAAGGGTTTACTAAATTAGAGGAACAGGAAAAATCCCGTAAGGAGCTAATTACCAATATCTCACACGACTTACGAACTCCTATGGCTAGCATGCAATTGATGATAGAAGCATTACAAGATAACCTGATTGAAGATCCTGAAATGAGAAAGCAATACTTAGCGACGATATTAAAAGAAATAGAAAGGTTAAGTGGATTAATTAACGACTTATTTGATCTTTCAAAGTTAGAGTTTGAGCAAGTAGATTTTCATCCAAGTTTCACACATTTAGATAAAGTCCTATTAGATGTATTAGAGTCACATTCTGTCTTATTAGGAGACAAACAAATCCATGTGCAATTGGATGTTCCAGATACATTACCTCGACTTTTGATTATGCCTTGTAAAATAGAAAGGGTCATAGGTAATTTATTACATAATGCAATTCGATATTCTCCTGTATCTGGAACAATTGAATTGACTGTAGAGGAAAATAAACAAACTCAGCAGGTCCAATTCACTTTGCGAGATGAAGGGATGGGAATTTCTCCAAATGATCAATTACGCGTATTTGAACGTTTTTTTAGAACAGATAGATCAAGAAGTTCGCAATCTGGAGGATCCGGTCTTGGATTAGCTATAGCAAAATCATTGATTGAAATGCATAAAGGGGAAATTGGTGTGAGGAATCGCGCAGATGGTAAGCAGGGAAGTGAATTTTGGTTTACTCTTCCCATCACATCAGAAAAAAATAAGACGGCTGAAAGACTTTTGTAACATTTACGTTAGAAAAATGAAAGACCTTCTTGTTAACATACTACTACACAGTATGTTACAGGAGGTTTTTTACTTTATGAAAAGAAAATATGTATGGTTTATAGGTTGTTTGATAATTATATTGGGGATTTTATGGTCATTGTTCAGGCCAGAGAAATTATTTATTGATAAGCACGTGAATGAAGCATTGCCACAAACAGAGGTACAATCAACTGAAGCAAAGCAACAAAGTGATCGAGTAATAAGTGAAGGACAGTTTCAAAACGGTGTCCATGAAACAACTGGAACGGCAAAAATTCATCAATTAGCAGATGGAAAACGTGTTTTAAGGCTTTCTAATTTTGCAACATCTAATGGGCCGGATGTGCGAGTTGTATTAGTTCCTACGAATCGTTTGAAAAATAATGAAGACGTGAAAAACTATCAGTATATTGAATTGGGAAAATTAAAGGGAAATAAAGGAGACCAAAACTACGAAATTCCTGAAGGGGTAGATGTAAGTGTATATGGTTCAGTTTCTATTTGGTGTAAGAGATTTAATGAAAATTTTGGTGCTGTTTATTTTAAAAAATAAATATGAACATAATAGTGAGTTTGTGTAACACAAGTATAATTCTATAGAGAAAGAAAGTAATTAATATAGATTAGAAGATTTTTCGTACCAATTCCATTATGCGGAATTGGTATTTTTATTGCTCAATATTTCCAGTTTGTTACCTTACAACTGTGATTATGGAATTTCTTTTCTAAATGGACCTCCAGAACTGTTTATAAACAGTTCTGGAGGTCCGTTTCAAATTAACTTTCTTATCATAATATGAACTTATTCATCAATATACATTGGGGAGTTGAAGAATATGGTTTTTTTAATTAAATCATATACGACGGCCGAATGATCACTATTCACAAGGTGCATTGAAAGATAGGAATGAAAAGCGGGATTTTTTGCTATCAAATTGGTATCAGTGAATTACCTATATGCGGTGCCATTCTGACATTGGCACTTATCCAAAAATGGGGAGAATTAGGGGCTTCACTATTTTGGCTTCCATGGGGAATAGCATTTGGGCTAGCGACTATCGCTTACTATCAAAGAAGGCGAGGACAGTGTAAATATTGTAGAAGTCTTTAGCATTATTACTTTTTATTAAAAGGAGTTGTTCATTCGCGATGTCAAATACTGAGAAAAAAAGCGAAACCGGAATTCATACTTTTAGATGGTTATCATTTTGGCCCAAATGGATTGGATATACGGCGGTTGTTTGGTCGTTGATGTATTTGATATTAGGTCAGTATTGGACCTTGGAAGGAAAGGGTTTTCCATTTGGAATCGGAGATCCACAATCTGAATACTCAATGCTAGCTGGTCTGAGGCCTGAAACTGGTGCACCTATAATGGTTGGATTTGGATTAATGGGAGTCATTGTAGCTGTCATGATGATTTGTGGCTGGGGCAAGGGACTTTTACGAATAGTATTACTTATGTTTGTGTATATGTTAGTAGCAATTCTATTATTTGCAGTTATTGACTACCGTGTCTTGGCGTCAGCAGCATATGGATTTATTTTTTTGATTGGAGCGCCATTTGATTTTCCACATGGAGTGAAATTTTTTGAACAGATGATGTACTGGACGATTGTAAATCAATATATTAGTATGTTAGGCGCATTTCTATGGAGTGCGACTGCTTTAGTCTATCAACGTCAAACGCGAGATGCTTGTCCTTATTGTGGCCGAAATAGTAATCCCTCTAAATGGGCATCACAATCCTCAGCAGCATCTTGGGGGAAATGGTGCACTTGCATTGCCATTATAATTCCTATCTGTTATTCCATAACAAGATGGTGTTGGGCGCTAGGCATTCCACTGGGAACTACCAAAGAATTACTTGATTCCTTTGAACGTGATTCACCCGGAATTTGGTTAATGGGCGCGTCTTTGGCTACCGTAGCGCTCGGAGGGGCGATTCTTACGCTGGGTCTTATTCAGCCTTGGGGAGAAATTTTTCCACGTTGGTTTCCATTTATTGCTGGCAGGCGTGTACCTCTTTCATTAGCGATTATTCCTGCTTCACTGGTTTCCATTATGATTACTTCAGCAGGTTTGATGTACATCCGGGGGTTTATTAATAAAGGGGGTCTAGATCTTAGGGGATGGGCATTGGAAGGTCCAGAGTTATTATGGCCAATTTGGGGAGTGGCTCTGTTTGGTGCTACGATTGCTTACTATTATCGGAGGCGTGGTACGTGTAAATATTGCAAACAGGTTATAAAGTGAAACTTTAATCAGTACGGGAGCGTACTGATTGCGAATAGCAGGATAGATAATGTGTTACAGGAAAACAAAACTCTTTTATAACTTATTTTTGAAGGAGCAGATACTCTTTTCTTTTTATCGACTCGTGAAGAAGTATGAAAATCAGAATTTATAATTTAAAATTCAGCTTAAAGCAATTGCAATAAGCACTTTGAATAGTAATCTTTAGTAAATAAAAAAAGAGAAGAACTCACCAATGTTCTTCTCTCTTTTTATATGTAATTAGGGTTTCCATAACTATAGATATGGATAGAGTAAATTAATGGATGAATAATTTACTCTTAAAATTATAACAGACCCAATAAAGATTTTTATATGTAATATTGCATAAGGAGGGTTAATCTTTAAACTACAATAATTTATGTCAATAAATAATTTATACTGAAATCTAAAAAGCAAGTTAATATTCTTATTAATATAAGAGAACATTAACTTGCCTTTAACTTTAAGAATAACCAAAATGCTTAAGTTGATGGATATGTGGTGCTACTCCATTAGAGAAGATATGTAAGCTATTATTAATTCTAAATTAATTCAAACTAACAGATGCTTCTAGTTAACTCTTAGTTCTTCCATATTATTTTCCCTTTTAGATAAATTTAAGTAGAAGTGCGATATTGTTGTAGTGTAATATGGATTAATCCAAAGGTATGGGATATTTAGTGTAAATATTCCTACCAAAGAACCTAAAATAAACCATCCGATAAAACTCAACCATGTTATGAATAAATCTAATTTATGTCCTTGCATCATTTCTTTACTTTTTTTAATCGCTTCACTTGCTGTATATTCTGGATTTTCTATTAAAATATAGTACGCCATAGAATAAGAGAAAAATTTTATAATACCTGGAACAATTAATAATAAACTCCATAAAAGGATAAGTATAGTCTGCAAGATACCTAACTTCAAAGATCTAAATAAATTATTTTTCTTAAATCCTTCAAATAAATCACTAATTGTAGTAGATTCTTTTTTTGCTAAACGCAAAGTGAAATTATTATAGCCGTAACCCATAATGCTTTGTGTAGCAATATAAATAATAAATATAATAGCCCACATAATTACTGTAGCAAGTCCTAGAAAAAAGACGGCTGATGAGTCAACTATTGCTTCTCCTGTTACCGAGTACTCTACAAAACTATCGGGATCTATCATTCCAATAATTAAGCTAAACAGCATAAATATTGAACCTCCAATCATAAACATACCAATTGCAGGAATTCCATAATAAAGAAGCGTTACTCCTACTCCTAATCCCCAATGGCCCCTTATTGAAGATAAGGCAGCTTTTTTTAAGTCACTGATCATGTTAGTCCAACCCCTCAATTTTTTAATCACATTAAATGTGAGTTTTTTATGACAAATAGAATGATAACATTTTTTAGAAAAAATAACATTATCTACATCTGTGGAATTTAATTTAAAATATCCGTAAAAGGTAATGAAAAACTACTTAAAAAACGTTACCTTTATATAAAGAAATATCTTAAGTTGATTGATATGTGGCGGTACCTCTTAATGAAAATGATTAAGTCATGCTATTTTTTTTAAAATAGTTAAGAGAAAGGTTACTTACTGTTCAAACAATATTGAACTAAACAATAAGGCATATGTAGTATGTTTTTGTTGTTTAGTTAATAAAATTAAGATCATTTGTAAAAAGTATTAAATTTATAATTACGCATAAAAAAAGAATTCCTTAAGATTCTGGAATTCTTTTTCTTGTTTAAAGTTTGCTCACACAAATGATCTGCACATCAATTCATCTTTGATATACAGATCATTTGTATGAAAAGTTATTCCTAATAATAGCGTAATAATGAACTTACATTACTGTTTTTAAAAGTTCTGTTACAAATTTCAAAATTGCGATTTCCATTTCCATATTATTTCCTCCTCTACTTATGCGTTAAGATGTGGTGTAGTTTTATGTTTTCATGTTAGTAAACATTTACATTGATATTAATACATTTCCATATGCAATATTGCATCTTAAAACCAACTTTTATACTGTTATAATGAAAGAGAAAAATTCTACAGCATTTTTCGAAATACTAAACAACAATTGAAAACGAAATTTCTCGTAAATAAAAAAGGAAGAGAATTATAAAAATTCTCTTCCTTTTTTATTTTTTCATAGATTTAGTGATATAGGAGATATGTCCGGAATACATTTCAACTACATAATTCTTCCAATCACCCAAATAAAAGGAATCAAAAATCCTACCACATTTAATATTATCCCGATTTTCGCTCCGATATTTTTATCTACTTGATAGGAAAAAATAGCTAGGATAAATCCAATTGGACAAAGAGATACAGGTAAAAGTATAGAGAATCCAAAAAATTCAGTTAAAATAATTTTGTATGCAACATTCACAATGGATAAAATTGATAAAACAGGTACTATAATCGATATAATTGTGCCTATTCTATTTTATTTAATCATAATAGCCTCTTTTTTGTTTAAATAAAATATATTGCCCCATATGATTATAAAGGAAAAAACACTGTCATTAAGCAGTGTTTTTTCTTTCTTGATAAGAAGCTTATAAATAATAAATTATTGCTGGTAAGATAAATACAAATAATACATAGTTATATATTTTCACAGTGTCATTCATTATTTTCACTACATTACTTAATAATCCAATTGTACAAAGACTGAATATCACCATTGTGGATACTTTAAAATTAATTGAATATCATTAATATGTAAATGTTATATTTTAAATAATTTATATAAAATTAAAATAATTTCATGTGAATTATTTGCGTATCAAAGGGTGCACCTTTTGAAGTGGTGTGATTTCTATGAAAAACGATATGTCAAAAAGTTTGAGATAACATTTTGAAGTAGGGGTACCGCCACACATCCATCAACTTAAGGATTTAGACTATTTTTGAAGTTAAAAGCACGTTACTATTTTCTTATGTTAATGAGAAAGGGTGACGTGCTTTTTATGAATATGAACCCCAAACAAGAGTTATCTTTATTTGCCGAAGAGTTATATCGATATATGTCTCCCGCTACACTTAATCAATTAGCTATAGAAGCAGGCGGAATGAAACGAAAACGCAAGTGCCACGGGCACCATTTCTTATCTTTGTGTGTATGGATAAATCAACAAATCGCTACTACCTCTCTTACTCAACTTTGTAGTCAATTAGAAACCTCAACAGGAATTTTATTAAGTTCTGAGGGACTTAATCGACGCTTTAACTCAGCTTCTGTAGCTTTCTTTCGAACTGTATTTACTACACTTCTACAAGCTAAAATTGGAGGGTTATCTAAGATTTCTCATTCTCTTTCTGCTTACTTTGAGCGTATTCTTATCCTTGATTCTACAACATTTCAAGTGCCGGATCGATTTGCATCTACTTATCCTGGTGCCGGAGGATGTAGTCATAAAGCTGGTGTGAAAATTCAACTAGAGTATGACTTGTTGAGTGGAGAATTTTCTGATGTGAAAATTGAGCCAGGAAAACGAAGTGATCAAGCGTATGGTGCGACTCGAACAGGTATGGTACAAAAGAATGAACTATATATTCGTGACTTAGGATATTTTCGTCTACAAGACTTTAAGTCTATTCAAGACAAGCAGGGATATTATTTATCACGTCTTAAGTTACCAACTAAAATATATAGAAAAGAGTTCGAAACAGTGGTATTTAAAACAAAACCCGCTCAATTGAGACCGGTATATATACAAATTCATTTGGAAGACATCATGAAACAATTACAACCTGGCCAAGTGTATGAATTACATGATGTATATGTAGGGAGTAAAGACAAACTGCCTACTCGTATTGTGGTTTATAAATGTACGGAGGAGCAAAAACAAAAACGCCTACATGATCGAGCTATTCGTGAAAAGAAAAAAGGAATTACATATACAGAGCGTACGAAACTTTTACAAGGAATTACGGTAT
>NZ_JAEHBK010000037.1:0-31256 GCF_016483685.1 Bacillus cereus group sp. N8
TGTGTAGAGCTTCTAATCTGATATTTTTCCTTTATCATATTGTAACTTCCTTCTCCGTTTAAATAACTTTGAACAGCCGCTAACTTTAATTCTTCTGAATATGTAATAAATGTTGAACCTTTTTTAGTCATGAAAAATCCCCTCCAAGTAATAGTGTAACATCCATGTATGTACATGGTCTTTTTACACTGTCTACTTAAAGGGGATAATATCACTATTGGCAATCTCTTTTATTTATTAACGGAAAGAAGATACGTCATTACCCATTGCTTCGTAGTAATCTAAAATACCTTGATAAATAGCTTCTGCTGCATTTTGTCTTTGCGCTGGTGTAGCTATTTTATCTGCATCACTTTTATTATCTACAAATGCTAATTCTGCTAATACAGCTGGCATTGTATTTTCTCTAGTTACGTATAAGTCCTGATGTTTCGCACCACGATCTTTCGTTCCAAGTGCTTTCACAAGACGCTTTTGAATTTTTTCTGCTAATAAACGACTCTCTTCTACATTTGGATTCGTTGCTCTTGCTCGTGCTGAGTCATAATATAATGTTTCTGTGCCTTGTCCATTTTTCAATTCAGAACCATTGGCATGGATACTTACAAAAATATCTCCATTATTTTGTTGTGCAAATTCTACACGTTTTTTTAAAGAATCAGGACCACTTGTTCCCGGGCGTGTATCATCTGTACGAGTGAATAACACAGTAAACGGTGTCTTTTTCTCAAATATTTTCTGTAATCGTAATGATACATCTAATACGGTTTGACTTTCTTTCTCATAATAACCAGGGTTCCCCGAGTCAATTCCACCATGACCTGGATCAATAATAATCGCTTTACCTTCTAGGAAGTTACCTTGCTTCACTGGATTTAATTGATTTTTATCCACCCATTGGAAACCAGCTCCCATACGGATACGAATCCAGCTATCTTTTTCTTCAATAACAGTTACTTGTTGTGCTTTATGTGTCCCTGCCACTGTAGACGTATGTGAAGCTTCTTGATATGTAGTGAATTCTTGATTAATAGACTCTGTTTTTTCTTGTGATGGTGTCCACTTCTCACCTTTACTTGTTACAACCTTCAACCAACCATCCGCTCTTTGCTCTGTCACTTCAATCATTTGTGGTTTATGTTGAGTGTCAGTAATACCAGATGATAATGATGCTTGATGATATGTAATAAAGTTTCTATTCATATACATTCTTTTCGATGTATTTGTTTTATTTTTATCTGCCATCGCGATGAACTGAGCTGCTTCAGCACGAGTCACAGTACCGTCAGGATTCCAGCCATTTCCTGTACCCATTGAAATCCCTAAAGCTACTAAAATATTAGCTTGTTTCTTACCCCAATGAGGTTCCAAATCTTTAAACTGTGTTGGAAGTTCTCCAATAATTTTCTTATCTAATGAATATGCTTGTACAAGCATAGATGCCATAGATGCACGGTTAATTTGGCTTGATGGATTGAATTTCCCAGTACCATCTCCACTAATTACACCCGCTTTTTCTACCGCAGCAATATATGGTGCTGCCCAATGATCTTGCGAATCTTTAAAAGATGGTTTCGCTTTTGGATCAATTGGTAAACCAAGAACTACCGCTAATATTTTTGCAGCTGATCCTTTATCTACTGCTTCAGATGGAGAAAACGTTCCATCTGGTTTTCCATCAAGTGCTTTTTTCTCTACTAAATAGTCAACCGACTCCTGCGCCCATGTAGGAACATCCGAAAACTTTTTCCCTGCTGCGAAACTACTAACTGGAGACGATAATAAACTTGCGGCTAAAATACCAGCCGCGACTGCACGATACTTCATAAATAATAATACTCCTCTCGAAAATTAACATTTTTAAAACGCATAACCTTAATATACAAATCTTACCAAAAATAAATTAAAAAAAATTAGTGCGCCTCTAGTATTTTATAATACTAGAATTCTATAGTAAACCTACTTTTTTAATATTGTACAATACAATTTAAGTAGTTTTTATGCAAAAAAAGTGGCTGATTCATAGAATCAACCACCCTCTCACTATTCTACTATCATTTCTGATAACACATATGCATAAACAAGTGCTTCTGTATGTACAATCGAGCTTTCATGCGTACGCTCAAATGCGTGAGAAGAATCAATACCAGCTCCAATTAATGCATGTTTCACATCAAATCCAGCGCGAATCGCAGCTGATGCATCTGATCCGTAGTATGGATAAATATCCACTTTATATTCAATAGCGTTCGCTTTCGCCAGTTCAACTAAATGCTTACGTAAAGCATAATGGTATGGACCGCTAGAGTCTTTCGCACAAATGGATACTGTATATTCATCAGATGCTTGTCCATCACCTAACGCTCCCATATCAACCGCTAAATATTCTACAGTTTCTTCTGGAATGTTTGAGTTACCACCGTACCCAATCTCTTCATTATTAGAAATTAAGAAATGTGTTGTATACGGTAATGTTACCTTTTCATCTTGCAATCTTTTAATTAATTTTAATAGGATTGCTACACTTACTTTATCGTCTAAATGACGTGATTTTATGTATCCACTCTCTGTAATTTGAACGCGCGGATCAAATGAAACGAAGTCTCCTACTTCAATTCCTAATTCGCGTACTTCATTTGCCGAAGAAACACGCTCATCAATACGTACTTCAATATTTTGCTCATCACGTTTCGCTTCACCTGCATCTTTATATACATGAACAGAAGTTTGATGCATTAAAATTGTACCTGTATACGTCTTACCGCTTGACGTTTCAATTTCGCAATATTCCCCTTCTACAGAGTTCCAGCGAAATCCACCAATCATAGATAGACGAAGACGACCGTCAGGCTTAATTTCTTTCACCATCGCACCTAACGTATCAACGTGTGCAGTTAATAAACGATGCTGATCATCATTCTTTCCTTTAACCGTTAAAATAAGAGCACCTTTATTATTACGCTTCGTCTCTACATTCCACTCACTTACATAGTTTTCAATAAAATTAATAATTTTCGCCGTGTTTCCAGATGGACTTGGAATAGAGACAAGCTCTTTAATTAATTCCATCGTTTCTTTTGCATGATGTGCCATTGTCGTTTCCTCCTCATTTTCTCTACTATTTAGTATAGCGAAATTACGATAAAACCTCTACTCATATAGTTTAATTTTCTAAATTATAGTAAAATTTAGTTTAGTAAGTGAAAAGGAGATACTAAAAATGAATGTAACGAAAAAACATGTACATATTGCACTTATTTGGTTTTTATCATCATTACTATGTTTACAAGTTTCTTATGTCATTCACACTACTACTTCTATTGCAATCGGCTGGACATTAACAGCTATCTTCTTAATCGTTAGCCTAATTGCAGGAAAAAAGCACAGCGCTACTGAGTAAGCTGTGCTTTTTCTATAAAACTACTCTTCCGAAACGTCCATCAAATAAATCCCTCTTGTAAATCCGCCGCGATCTTCTTCTTTTTGCTTACGAATACGCTCTATATCTTCAATTGTTGCACCTTCTGCGCGCGCTAATGAAACAATAACTTCAAGTGCATCTGCAAGTGAATCTAGCGCGTGTTCACGCTCTTTCATTGAAGCAAATTCACGAATTTCTTCTGTACCAATTTTCGCTAACGCTTGTATGTAAGCTTGTCCTGTTAATTTTTGCGCTGTATATGTTTTTCCAGACATTAAAATTTTCTCTGGGACACGATCTCTTACTAATCTGTTATAAGTTGACATCACTTTTCCTCCCACTTTTAATAACACCCGAGCTCTGCTTTATAGAAAAACCACTCTTTTTTCACACAAGCACTTAACATATCAATTCCCGATCCGTGCGCCCTTACTACCGGAAAGAAATAATGCTCTGGTTCTTCTTTCTTATCGCCGTATAAGGTTTGATACTCATCAGGAATCGCCTCTTTTTTCACATCCCGTTCTTTCTCCACTTCACCTGAGAAAGCAACAATTGGATGTCCCTCAAAGAATAATGCAGTCCGTACCGCAAGAGATGGTGTACTATGCAAAGCATAATATGTAAGTAAAATCATAACGATAACACCGATAATTTTCTTCATTTATACTCCTAAAAAAAGTGCTAACACAATTATACTAAAATGTGTTAGCACTTTCTTCCCTTTATCTCGAATTAACGGGCAGTAAAACTAATAATCCGCGGGGGATAAACAAATCCCCGCGGATCACATCACTTTATTCCCCTTTAAATGCTGGTAAACGTTTTTCTAGAAAAGCAGCAATACCTTCTTTATGATCTGCTGTTTGTCTCATCGCATATTGACCACGTTTTTCGAGCTGAAGCGTTTGTTCTAAATTAGAACGATTTACTTCACATAAAATTTGTTTCGTTTGAATCATCGCCTTGATTGGTTTGTGTAACCATTCATTAATTTTTTGCTTCACAGCCGTTTGGAAATCCTCACCGATTACTTCATCAATTAAACCGATATCTAGCGCTTCTGTCGCTGATAATTTCTTCCCTTCCCAAATAATCTGCTTCGTCATATTTTCACCGACGCGCTTTTGAAGGAAGAAATGGCCACCACCATCTGGAATTAAAGCGATTCCAATAAAGTTCATCGCAATAACTGATGATATATCTGCCATAACATAATCAGCTGTTAATGCAATACTTAATCCAAGTCCAGCAGTTGGTCCATGAATCGCACTAATAACAAGCTTTGGCATCGTATATAACGTCACAACGATTTCAGAAATTGTATTCATGATGCCTTCAAACTTACTCTCATCATTACTTGAAAGCATTGATTTAATATCTCCACCCGCAGAAAAACCACGGCCACTGCCGCATAACACAACAACATGAACAGAACTTTCCGCCACTTCTTTCAACTTTTGTAATAACTCTTTTAACGTTGGTTCATCTAATGCATTTAAAACCTCTGGGCGATTGACCATAACCGTTGCTACGCGCCCTTCATATTTCACAACAACAGATTCTGTTTTACTTGTTACTTCCATTATATATACCCCTCTTTTCCACATAAAGATTATACTTCTATAATTATAGAAAGCATGTTAAAAACCCTTCTTTTTTTCTTAATTTTCTGTCTAATATTCTCGTAATTTGTATATATGTCCGTATAAAACATACAATTTCGTTAAAAAATATAGAAATTAAAGTCGTTTTATCATTGCTTTTCATCTATTTACCATTGCAATGAAATGGTGTATTCTTAAGTTTGATGCAAAAAACAAACATTGAAATTCATTCACCTTACTATGCCAAAAAAAGGCTTTTATACCCATCTCTCGGGTGTTGAAATAAAGGAATGAAGAAATGGAGGAACATATGGTTACTAAGTTGAAACAAACGGATAACTACTTCCCGCATTTCCTATTGCTATTCATTGTGTTTCAACCAATTTTAGATTTATTAACATCTTTTTCAATCTATGTATTACACATGAGCGCAACAGTTGGAATCGTAGTCCGTTTCGCCTTTATGCTTCTTGCATTAGGTTATCTACTTCTTCATAGAAAACAACATGGGGCGAAAAAGTACATTCTCTATTTATGCCTACTCGGGATCGTACTAGCAATTGGTCTTGTAAATAATATGATGGTCAAATCTCCAGTTTCATTTGGCGAAGAAGTGAAATTTATTTTAAAGAGCGTATATCCAATTGTGCTACTGTTTGGATATATTATCGTCTTTAAAGAGTTAAAAAATAAAGAATATACGTTTCATAAAATCATTACATATTTCTTATATGCAACTTTAATTTTTAGCATCACACTGATTGTTGCAATGCAAACTGGTACAGATTTCCCAAGTTACCCTCACTCAAAGATCGGTTCAAGAGGTTGGTTCTTTGCTGGAAATGATTTAAGTTCTATTTTTGCAATTATGTTCCCAATCGTAGTGTTATATTCGATTCATAAAACAACTTCTTTCTCGAAAATCTATTACTGGATTCCAACAATACTTGCGATGTATGCAAGTATTATGGTCGGAACGAAAGTAGGATATGGTGCAATTGTTCTAACGCTTGGCGTGGCACTTTTATTCTCATTCATTGAATATATGGTTCATCGCAAAAAAGAAGGTAAAGGATTCACATATCTCGTAAATACAGTTGTTGTCGCTATTGTTTTAGGAGGTTTAATTGCACTTACACCACATACTCCTATCGCAAAAAATATGGGCATCCACATGCAAATATACGAATACAAAAAATCAGTACAAGAAGAAAAAGATAGAAAAGAAGGAAAAGTAATTAAAGAAGATCCAGACGCAGAGAAAAAACATGCAAAAGGTGAGCTAACAGACTCTGAGGTCAAAAGTTTAATTTACAGTGATCGCGATAAGTTTTTAAAAGTATACAAACAATACTATAAAGACGCACCACTATCACAAAAATTATTCGGAATGGGCTATGCTGGTAACTATACGGTTAAAATTAAATTAATCGAAATGGACTTCCACGATCTATTCTTTGCATTCGGAATCGTCGGCTTCCTTATTTACTTAATACCGCTTCTATACTTCGGTATTAAATTATTCATTCGCGTCATAACAAACTTTAAGAAAATAATAACCGTGAAATATATGCTACTAGCTAGCACCGTTGTACTATCACTTGGAATCGGCTTTATGTCCGGCCACGTATTAACAGCGCCGTCCGTTAGTATTTTCTTCGTTGTTATACTCGCTTACTTAATTGTTGATTTAGAAGCGGAATAAAAGAAGCAGCCATCAGATCTCGGTGGCTGCTTCATCTTTTTTATACAGTCTACTCAGCAAAGACTAGACCACATTTATGACCTGTTTTTTATTGAAAAGACGCTCGAATCTGCTCTAACACCTCATCAATATTATCCTTCGTAATAACAATACCGAAATCTTTCGGGACGTTGCTATCTTCTTCATTCACAACTTTATGGGCGATTAACTTTCCTATTTCCGGTCTGAAATGATGCCCGTCCATATAGTTGTCTAAATTCGTTGTAACGGAATTAAGATACATGAAATGATGAACTTCTCCAAATACATCTACAGCGTCATGAAGCCATCTTTTATAATCTTCCCATCGCCCTGATTGAATCATCGTACGGAATAGTGGCTCTGAAACAGGCGTTGTAAAAATATAAAACTTCGTGTTCGGATTATGAGCCTTTACTGTTCCTAATATTTCTTTCATATTTTGATACTCATAATTCCCGCCATAAATCTCTTTACTAAACTTATCTACTTGCGCCGCTATTTGCGCATCACGCTCTTCTTTCGTATAATCGCGCATCGACTTTACATTCTCTCGATTGTACCGATCAATAGCCGTATTATGATGGATAGAGTTTTCAATTGTATTCTTTGAATAAGTAATCCCGTCCATACTTACATAAGATTTAATCGGATACAATAAACTTTGCGCCTGATTAATATACACTTCTGGTTTATCAAAACCAATTTCCCTATTTTTGTTCGTTCCAAGGAAATCTAAACCAAGTACAATAGACGCGAGTTCACTACCTTTTTGTTCTTTTGCATATTCAATATATGCATCATACTCACGCGGGTCTGTACTGCTCACTGCATAATTAAATGCGTTTAATCCGGTGAAGTCATTCTCATTAATAAAGGTTGTTCTACTACTTCCAAGTATAACTCCATCATATGTAAACGGACGGTACGTTATATAATTCGTTTTCTGCTGTCTCTCGTTAAACCCAAACTGAACATCATTCCACTTATTTTTATGCGGGAATAACCAAAGAGAATCTATATAGCTATTAAATATCCCGACACCTGCCAGAGGAACAAAAACACATACAAAAACGAAAATAAGCCAATGTTTGTTTTTCATATTCTCCACCTAGAAATTAAAGTATAAAAACTCACTAATACTCGTTAAATGTAACACGCTATATACGAGCAATATTGCAGTAAATAAAGCGGTCCATACATTTGGACGGAATGAATCTTTTAACTGAATTGAATTTTTTAAGAAGAAACTAATACATAACGCCCCGAAAATATACGCTACCATTTTCGGATCTAATAAAGAGACATGGTACCCTTCTGTAAATGAAACACCGTACTCTTTTAAAAATTGTAACTTCTCTATTATAAATGATGGGAATACACTATTTGCTAATTCGATTCCATTTAGTCCGAACATTCCTTTTAACACTTTCACCGCATCATGCATAGATGTTGCCCTAAAGAATACCCACGTTATATTAATGAAGAAAAACGTAACGAGCCAACCAGCAAAGGCTGGCATACGCCCTCCTGCTTTACTCCATAAGCGGTGAATAACAGATGCCAAACCGTGCAAGAATCCCCAAAAAATAAATGTCCAACCAGCTCCATGCCAAAGCCCACTTATTAAAAATACAATCATAATATTTACGTATGTACGCGTAATCCCTTTTCGATTTCCTCCTAGAGAAATGTATACGTACTTCGTTAAAAACTGGCTAAGCGTCATATGCCAACGATGCCAAAAATCTTGTATATTCACTGCTTTATACGGTGAATTAAAGTTTTGAGGTAATTTAATATTAAACATTAAAGCGATTCCAATTGCCATATCACTATATCCACTAAAATCAAAATACAATTGGAACGTAAACGCTAACGACGTAAGCCATGCTTCAACAAATGTTAATGATTGCTGCACATCAAACCCTTCATGTACAAGGGGTGATAATACATCTGCAATACCTACCTTCTTGAAAATACCAACTGCAAATACGAATATACCAAGAACGATATACTTCGATTGCCAGTTCTTTTTACTATCATCAGCAAACTGCGGCATAATTTGCGCATGATGCACAATCGGTCCTGCAATCAGCTGCGGAAAAAATGTTACAAACAATGCGTAATCAAGAAAATGACATGCCTTCGTTTCCCCGCGATACGTATCTACTAAAAATGCGATCTTTTGAAACGTATAGAAACTAATCGCAAGTGGTAACGTTAAAGATAATAATGTAAAATGAGTTCCAAATAATGAATTCACATTTTGTAAGAAGAAATCATAATACTTAAAATAACTAAGCATTCCTATATTAAATATTAATCCTACCGTTAAAAGAAGTTTACTCTTATGTTTCACGAGCCTCATTCCGATAAAATAATTCACAATGAGCGACACTAACATAAGCGGTAAATATTTCACATTCCAATAACTATAGAAAAATAAAGAGGCCGCAACGAGCCAAGCTTTCGCTAATGTAGCATGTCCAAATTTATTTAATAGAAAATATAAAAGAAATGCTATCGGTAAAAATAAAAAAATAAACTCAAATGAGTTAAATAACACACCATCTCTTCCCTTCTAAACAAATCACACCTTATTCATCTTATCTTATCCAAATAGTGAGTGTCAAAAGGATTCCGCACCGCTTTTCTTCTATTATATATAATAATCATTTTAATCGAATTATTAACATGATAAAATATTAAAGGCACTTTTATACAAAAAAATATATAATAGAAATGTCGGTTTTTTGCACGAAATGTATCTTTGAAAAAAGTGAGGAGAATCCTTTGGTATTTAGTAGTTCTGTTTTCTTATTTATCTTTTTACCTCTCGTATTATTTTTCTATTTTATAGTGCGTGCCGAGCTACGTAATTTCGTATTACTTGCATTTAGTTTAATTTTCTATGCATGGGGAGAACCACGTTTCGTTCTTTTAATGCTCTTTTCTATTGTATTAAACTATTGCTTCGGCCTACTCGTGCATCATTATGATAAACGAAAAAATATGAAAGTCACATTTTTAATTATGGCTGTGGTCGGGAATATTTTATTACTTTCTTATTTTAAATATATTTCATTTTTCACAGACATTTTAAACAACGCTTTACATTTATCTATCCAGGTGGAACCTATTCCACTACCAATTGGGATTTCATTTTATACATTCCAAGCGATGTCCTATGTCATCGATATATATCGTAAAGACGGGGATGTTCAAAAGAATCCACTTAACTTAGCACTATATATCTCTATTTTCCCGCAGCTTATTGCCGGACCAATCGTTCGTTACAATATCGTTGCTGAACAAATTAAAACGCGTATCCATTCTTTTGAAAAATTTACAGAAGGTCTACAAATTTTCATTCTAGGATTAGCGAAAAAAATATTAATCGCCAACCAGGTCGGATTTGTCGCAGATAAAATCTTCGCCTTACCGCCGTCTGAAATAAGCGCTGGAACAGCTTGGATCGGGATTATCGCCTATACACTTCAAATCTATTTCGATTTCTCAGGATACTCCGATATGGCAATTGGACTTGGAAAAATGTTCGGATTTGATTTCCCGAAAAACTTCAATTATCCGTACATCTCGAAATCTATTTCAGAATTTTGGAGAAGATGGCATATTACACTAGGCTCTTGGTTCCGCGACTATATATACATTCCGCTCGGCGGAAATCGTGTTTCAAAACTAGCAAATTACCGTAACCTCTTCATCGTATGGGGATTAACCGGTTTATGGCATGGAGCAAGCTGGACATTTATTGCCTGGGGCTTATATTACGGCTTTATTATTTCCATCGAAAAAGCTGGATTCGAGAAAATATTAAATAAGCTATGGAAGCCATTGCAACATGCATATGTACTAATTATCGTTATGATCGGTTGGGTCTTCTTCCGGGCTGATAACTTCGCTTACTCGTTCCAATATTTAAAGGCGATGTTTGGCATAGGGGGGCAATCTTTCATCGATGACAACACAATGCTATATATACATGAATACATTGTCATATTTATCATTGCCTTTATCGCAGCGACACCAATTTTGAAACGTGCTAAAAACATATTAGAGCTCGCGCCAAAAACATATACGTTCTGGATGCAAGTTGTACGTCCAATATTATTACTAACATTATTTATGCTTTCGATTATGTATTTAATTAATTCGACATATAATCCATTTATTTATTTCAGGTTTTAACTTATCCCGCTATTCGCCGGGCCACCCGATTGGTTAAGGCTGATAATGAGTGGGGGATGAACAAAACCCCCACTCATTAAAGTTTCACTTTATATAGGAAGGAAAAGTTATTATGAAAAAATTGGGGAACATCGTCCTATTTATCGGTTTTCTCACCATTATCTTTTCATTTGGCATATTATCGCTTCTCAAAACTGACCGAGCAGTTTCGCCCGTTGAAAATCGTCCGCTCGCTCAAAAACCAGCTCTTACAAAAGAAGCTCTAGCAAATGGTAGTTTCTTCAAAGACTTTGAGACATATACAAACGATCAATTAATCGGAAGAGATGATCTCATAAAAAACTATACACTTACCCAAATTAAAATGGGCAAGTCTCTCATTAACGATATTATTCTAACTGATGATAAATGGCTTCTAAAAAACCCTGCTTGGACTACAAAATATAATGAGATTGACCAAGCTATGCCAGCTGTAACAGACTTATCTCAGTTTTTAAAAGAACAAAACGTTGAGTTTTACTTTGCTTTACCACCGTCAAAAACGAATGCATTATCATTTAAATTACCTTCCCATATTCACACATATGCACAGGAAAATTTAAATTATTTTCTAACGAAACTTCCAGCGGACGTAAAACCAATTAAACTCATGGATTATTTTAAACAAAACTATACAAATGAAGAAATACAAAGTATGTACTTCAAAACAGACCATCACTGGAATATGGATGGTGCATTCTTAGGCTATCAATATATAATGAACACAATCACGCAACAATCTTCTATATATAAAGGAAAAGAAATAAAAAAAGAAGATTATACTCGTACGTGCGCTCCAAATAAACACCTAGTCGGAAGCTTTAACAACCAGCTATACCAACTAATCGATGCAACTGGAGAAAAACTATGCTACTACACACCAAAAGACGGCTTCAACTTTACAAGCGTAGCCGCAAAAGATGTAAACGGCACCGTATATCGCACATTAGATGAACTATATGGCATAGAAAAACAAAAAGACACAACATCATACGCCGGCTATTACGCAAACGACTATCCAGAAATCGTCATCGAAAATAACAATGCACCAAATGATGTACGAGCTTTAGTCCTAAAAGACTCATTCGCAAACGCAATCGTGCCTCATTTAGCACAAAACTTCAATCACACATCCATTCTCGACCTTCGTCACTATCACGAAAAGGATGTATATCAATACATTAAAGACAACAACATTAACATGGTATTGTTTGTGTATAGTGATTCGAATTTGAGTGGTGAGATGTTTAAGTTTAAGAATTAAAAGAAGCCTCTTGTACATGTACAAGAGGCTTCTTTGTATTAAACAGACGATAAAAAAATCAGTGAAGATGAATCCCCACTGATTTTTCATTCTATCTATAATCGAATTATAGATTTGGGTTGTTAAGCACGTTCACGTGTACAGCTTGTGAACCGATTTCGCTTGTTACAACGTCTTTATCACCTAATACTTTGAATACTAATGTACCTTTGTCAGTGTACTTAGTAGTTAAAGTGTTGTAGATGTCTGCACTGAAGTTTGGAAGTGCAGAATCACTTGTTTGAGATACTGTTACATGACCAAGCTCTTGATCGAATATATCGAAGTGAGCATTGCCATTTGTATCAAGGTAAAGTTTACCTTGGTCGTTACCAGATTTTACAACACGTACTTTATGTTGTGTTTCTTTCGTTAAGTTAATACCTTTAACGATATCATCATAGTTACTTCCTTCAAGTTCTAACACAGTACCGATGTTAATTTTCTTCTCAACGAAGTTTACTGTTTGAACTGGTTTGAAGTTTACAGATTTAATAGCGATTTTCTCTTGAACGATTTCGATTGTCGCTTTACCAGCAGTTGCACCATTTTTCGTTAAGTGGATATCAACTTTACCTGGAGTTTTACCCGTAACAACAACTTTATTTCCAACAATTTTAGCTTCAGCTACTGCTGAATTTTTAGACTCAACTACATAACCTTCTAAGTTTTCAGGATCAGAGTATACGCGATCTGAAGTGTACTTAGATAATTGATATTCAACTTTGTTAGAAACATTTAGGTCAAGTTTTGTGTCAGGTGATGCACCGTAGTTACCTACTTTAGATACAAGTTCAAAGTTTTTGAATGCAACGTTACCTTCTGTTACGTTCACATATAATGAACCTAAAGTGTCACCGTTAGCATTTTGGAAGTGAACTGTGCCTTCGCCAACTTCGTTACCTGTAACACCAATAGTTTTTGTACCGATTGAACCAGAGTCAGTTGTTACTACATCTAATCCACCTTCTGCAACTACACCTGTTTTCGGAAGAGCTTCTTTAATTGCAGCTGTGTTAGCACCAAATGGATCGCCATATTGGTCAGTTGTTACGAATGTAACAGGTAATGTTTTATTTTGAACAACTTGTAATTTGTCTGGATTAGCTTTTACTGATACTAATTTACGAGAATCAGTCGTTACTTTAAATTTAACATCTTTCGTAACGTCGCCTACTTTAATAGTAAGTGTAGCTTCACCAGCAGCCTCAGCTGTAATGTAGTTGTTTACTACAGAGATAATACCGTGATTTGAAGACTTAATGCTAATTGAGTTTGGATCAACTACTTTATCTTCTCCAGCAATTGTAGCAACTACATTATGGATTTGTGCTTTTTCACCAACTACTAACGTTTGGCTGTTTAGCTTGAAGTCTTTTCCAGTAAGTGTATTACCGTATACGACACCGTTTTTATCCGCATCTACCGCAAATGCGGTATTTTTAATTGCAGAAGCTGGTGTATCAAGGTTTTTCACTGTAATAATACCAGTGTTAGACACTGTTAAACCACCGCGTTTTGTAACTTGTACTTCTACTTTATAGTCACCGTGTGAAAGACCAACACCAAGTTTACCTGTAGAAGAAGTTGCCTTTCCATTCTCAAAAATGTATGCTGGTGAACCATCTAAGTTATTTGCTACAAATTTGACGTCATGATTTGCTAAGTTTAAGTATTCAACATCAGCGTTACCTTTTTCGTCATTTAATTTAAAGGCAACTGCTTGACCAGAACGATCATCATCAAATGTTAATTTTTCTACAGCTAATTTTTTAACTTCGTATACGAATTTCGCTACGAATGATTGATTTTTCACTTTTACAGTAAGATCTTTATTTGGAGCTACTTTACCACCAAGTGTTACAGTTGCAGAAGTACCGTCAGCACTTGCTTCAATCGCAACAGCTTTGTCTCCTTCAAGAGTTACATCATCAGCAGAAAGTTTATCTAAGCCAGTTCCTGTTAATGTTAATTTCGTTGGTTCAGAAATTTTCACATCAGTTACATATGCTTGTGAATTATCTTTTTTTCCATATTTTTTATCTGTTAATGCAATAAATTGAGCTGCTTCTGCACGAGATACAGCTTTATCTGGCTCCCATTTGCTGCCAGTACCTACAGAGATTCCAAGATTAATTAGGATGTTAGCTTTTTCTTCACCCCAATGATCTCTTATGTCATCAAATGTTGTAACTAACTCGCCGTTAACTTTATCTTTTAAGTTATAAGCATTTACTAGCATAGAAGCGAAAGAAGCACGATCGATTTTGCCGTTTGGATAGAAGTTTTCTTTTCCATCACCTTTAACAATACCTGCTTTTTCAACTGCTGCGATATATTTTGAAGACCAAATATTTTTAGCATCTTTGAAAGATGGTTGAGCATTTTCATCAACTGGTAATCCTAAAATTTTAGTGAAAATTACTGCTGCAGAAGAACGATCGATTGATTCAGCTGGACCAAATGTACCATCTGGTTTACCAACAATTGCGCCTTTTTCTACTAAATAATTAATAGAAGCTTCTGCCCAATCACCTGCTGGAACATCCGGGAATGATTTACCTGCTGCTGCTACTGGAGATACAACTCCTGCTACCATTGCTGCTGTCATTGTACCTGCGATTAGCTTTTTGTAAGAGTTAGTCTTTGCCATTTTATAATTTTCCTCCTTCAGGAATATGCTACTAGTTTCATATCATATGTAATTTGAAAACTAGCTAGTTAGAAAAGCCATAAAACAATAAAACGCATTAACAAAAATATAAAATACCATAAGAAAAGTAGTTCATAAAATGATACAAACCGATAAATGTAAATATAAGGTTTAAATACCATTTTTTGAAACAAGTTCATCATACTATACAAAACCATTCGTTATCAAGAACTTTCTCAAAAGAAGATTCGACACATTCTGATAATTCAGTCTTTTAATTGTATTATTTAGATATCAATAATACCAAAATATAGAAATGAACAAACTGTTTTTCTATAAATCACTCTCACTGCGCTTCGTATATTTTTCATATCGAATACACAATTGGAATTATAGCATATATTTCCACTTCGTCGCCTAAATGTTTTTTACAATAAATGCAATTTTCAGACTACACTCGACTTAAATTATTATAATTCGACATTCCTTTCTTTTTTTCGAATGTTTTTTCAGCGAAAAATGATGAAGATTTACAAAATATTTACATATTAATGGGGTGTTTTTCCATTTTCGAAAACGCTGTCAATTTGTTTCTCAATAAAACTAACTATAAATCTTCAAAATATGATTAATTTTTTAAAGATCGTTCTTTATAAAAATTAGACCATAAAAAAAAGAGCCCACATAATGTGGACTCTTTCCATTGAAATTTATTTCAATTAACGAGCTGCTGTTACTGATTTGAAAGCAACAAGTTTGTTAGCTGCTGTATCAACTGTATTTAAAGTTTCATTATTTTTAAGTTCTTTAGCTTTAAGTGTTAATGTACCAGTTGCAAAGTTAACGTTCTGTGCAGTTTCTAGCTTAAGTACTACTTCTTTAGAAGGAGTTGCTTGATCAGCTGCTGCTGTAAATGGTACACCATTTAAGTCAAATACAAGATCAGTTACATCAACTGTTACAGCTTCAGAGAATGTAAGAGTTACTTCTTGCTTCTCTACATTTGTAACTTTAGCTGATTTAAATTCAGGAGCTTTTGTATCTACAACATCTAATAATAAGTTTGTTGTACCCATTTTTACTCCATCTTTGTTTGCAACGTTAGCTACTGTGAATTTCACTGTTTCTGATTTTTCGAAAGTGAATGTTTTTGGTAATTCGATTGTTGCAGTATCACCAGATAAAGTGATTAGTGTACCTTCTGGTAATTTAGCACCTGCTAATGTGTAGTTGCTTACATTAGCAGCTGACTCTGCACCTTGACCACCTTTTACTACCTTGTCAAATTTCACTACAAGAGTATTTTCAGCCTTATTAAATGCTGCACTTGTTACCTTTGGAGCTACTTTATCTACGTTTACTACTTCTTCATCTTTCTTTTTATCAACTTTTACATCTGCAGTAAATGCTGCTGAATTATTGCCAGCTGTATCTTGAATAAATCCTTTTGAAGCAGCAACTTTGTAGTTTCCTGCAGCTGGGAATGTTAAAGTGATTGCTTTTTTATTATCTTTAACTGCTGCTGCAGTTACTTTTTCTGTTACATCTTCACTTGTATCTTGATTAATGATACGAACAACTTTTTTATCAAATTTAGTTGTTTCAACATTTACTTCTTTATCAAATGTAAATGTTGCTGCTACGCTTTGTTCTTTTTCTGATACAGCTTTTACGAAGTTAGGAGCTACAACATCTTTTGTGACTTTTACTTCTTTAGATACTTTTTGACCTACGTTGTTAGCTGCATCTTTGTAACCAACAAGTTCAACTGTAAGATTTGTAGCTGTTTCATCTGCTTTAAGAGCGTCTTTTACTTCAACAACCGCTTTTGTTTTATCTTGAGCATCAGCAGAAATTGTAGCTACTAAAGTCTCTTTACCTTTTTTAACTGTTACAGTACCTAGGTTCGCGTTAGTCATCTCTTCAGAGAATGTAACTTCTAATGTAGCGTTTCCTTTAGCAAGTTCTTTCACTTTAACATCTTTAACTTCTGGAGCTATAACATCTTTTTCTACTTTATAAGTAGCTTTACCTTCGTACATTTCCATAGTGTTATTAACTAAATCTGTAGCACCAGTTACGATGATTGAGAATTCTTTACCGTTCTCAAGATTTAAAGCGTTATTAGAAGTGAACGTATTATTTTCCACTTTACCTTCAACTTTTTGGCCGTTAACTACTACAGTTGCACCTTTTGTTGCATTTAATTTTTCACTGAATACAACTTTAAGTTTTCCTTCTGGAGTAGATACTGTAGATACAGTTGGAGCTACTTCATCATTAAAGAAGATAACTTCTAATGCTTTTGGAATTTCTTTGCCTTCAGCAGTTTTTAATTTTTCAACAGTGACAACATAAGCATTGTTATTTTTAAGCATATCAGCAACTTCTAGAGTTAAGATTACAGATTTTTTATCTTCACCGATTTTTGCAGGAACTGCTACTGGAGTACCACCTTGAGAAATTGTGAATTTTGCGTTCTTCACATCTTCTTCTTTCACTGTAGCGCCAAGTTTAACTTCGATCTCTTTAGCGTTGATTGCTTTAATAGACTCAACTTTAGCTTCTGATTTTTGTCCGAACTGCTTGTCAGTCTTAGCAATAAATTGAGCTGCTTCTGCTTTAGTTACAGATTTATTTGGCTCCCATTTGCCGCCAGTACCTACAGAGATTCCTAATTCAACTAGGATGTTAGCTTTGTCTTTACCCCAGCTATCTTTTAAGTCATCGAATTTAGTTTCTGGAGTACCAGTTACTTTAGTGTCTAATTTGAAAGCTGGTACAAGCATTGCTGCCATTGAAACGCGGTCGATTTTTCCGTCTGGATCGAATTTACCTTCACCTTTACCTTTAACCACGCCAGCTTTTTCAACTGCTGCGATGATTGAAGTAGCCCAGTGGTCTTGAGAATCAGTGTAAGATGGTCTAGCATCTTGATCGATTGGTAAGTTTAAGATTTTAGCCATCATTGTAGCTGCTTCTGCACGAGTGATTTCTTTTTCAGGCTCGAACATTCCTGTGCCATTACCTGCAATTGCGCCTTTTTCTGCTAAGCAGTTAATAGAATCAATTCCCCAGTGATTAACTGGAACATCCGGGAATGATTTACCTGCTGCTGCTACTGGAGATACAACACCTGCTACCATTGCTGCTGTCATTGTACCAGCGATTAATTTTTTGTAAGAGTTAGTCTTTGCCATTTTATATATTTCCTCCTTCAGGAATGTAATACTAGTTCCATAATGTTTTAAATAGATATTCTATTTAATGTTGAAACTAGTAAATATAAATGCAGTTAAGATCCTATATATAGAAATTATTTTGTAATATAGAATAATAACTACATCAAACCATTTTCACCCGAATTTAAATCCTTAAATTCGACAAAAAGTGATTTTTCATAATTCTAACGTTCATTTTTTCGACTTTTATTTTAAATAACCCGATTGTAAAATCCGAATGTTTTAAATGTACGAAACCATGTGTCAGAACTACATTTGTAAAATATTTATATAACCATTTACAACTATAGCAGAAAAACACTTATAATTTCAATATCCAAATATAAAGATAATAAAATTATTTAACACTATATTTCTCTGGTGCTCGACACAATTCTTAAGGTCGTTTTTTTGAAGAAAACCGAAATTATTCTCCAATTGTTTTCATATAAAACGCGTCATACCGATATCCTATATATATTAACGTTAAGATTTCGGAATAAAAACACACCTATTCAGCAACAAATAAAACTTCAATCTGTTTTATTGTATTAAAAGAGGAATGGCCTCTATTCCATTCCTCTTTTTATAGACTCTTTTGCATGTAAGTCATTAATAATATATTTGGACGCTATGGAAATTTGCTCACGCAATTCCTCTACCCTTTGTCCTAACGTGTCTTGTACATATTCTGTTTGCTCTAATTGTTTAATCGCCATATTATGTAATGTTTCTGTCGTCCAGTCTCCATCAACATTCCCAATAATCGGCTGATTTACTTGTTGTAAAAACGAATCGATCTTTGGATCATATGAAATTCCAATCATAGGCGTGTTTGCAACTGCCGATAATATAAGAGCATGCAGTCTCATCCCTATTAAAAGGGAGCATTCTGATAAAATAGAGATTTTCTCATGAATATCCATTTTATAAGGGAGCATGTGCGCTTCTTCCCCCATCAAATTAATGATATCCCTTGATGCATTTTGATCAAATGGTCCATGCATCGGTACAAATAAAATATGGTATCCCTCTTGCTTAAGTTTTTTCAGCGTATCTGCTAACTTCTTCATATAATCTTCTTTTGCATCCCAGTACCTTACACTAACTGCAACGACTTTTCCTTGCAGAGAATGTTTTTGAAGCCAATTGGATTTCTTTTCTCCTGACTGACAAGCTAATACCGGATCTGGAACAAGTTCGATATCTTTCTTAATACCAATTTCTTTTAAATACAAAAACGAGTCTTCATCACGCACTGATATATATTCAGCCTTTGATACATGCCATTTCACTAATAAACGATTTTGCTTCTTCGTAATAGGTCCGATTCCTTGAGCGTAGATATAATACGGCTTTTTCAAAAAACGGGCAAGCCGCATAATACCCGTATAGTATAAAATGCTTTTAATACTCGTCTTATCTTGCAAGAGACTTCCGCCTCCGCTAATTAAACCATTACTTCTCTTTATTTCTCGGTAAATCGCTCTTATATCCCAGCGATTTACTGCTTCTACACCGTACATTTTCCTTGTATAGTCGGGGTCATTTGAAAGTACAACAAGCTCAAGAGTAGGATCCTCTTCATGTAGCGCTTTAATAATTGATTGCAAAATTGCTTCGTCCCCAACATTATAAAAACCATAATATCCTGATAAAACTAACCGCACTCTTAATCTCCTCCAACATTTCGCAATCAACTCTTTTTGTAATTAAACAAATTGTTATCCATTCCTTGCCGAGGAAGGTTTGATAACTTCAAATTGATTTCTTTCACAAACATCTAACAAGTCATACCCATTTATAATATTGTTCATTTTCTATAACAAACGATTTTATTTACGTAAAAATGGAATTTGTTCTTTCGATATCCAGTTTAGCTTAAGTGCACATATGCCATATAATACTGAAGCTACACTTAGCGCTACAGCACTATATATCATTGCTAAAATCCTAGAATCTGTCACATTGATTAATGTAGACACAAAGTATAATGCTATACCTAAAATACTAGATACTCCAATGACAGCCAAAAACTTCCCTATATCCATTGGATAAGAAAGATCTTTTCTAATATAAATATGATTTGCGATACAAATCATTATATAAATAATTAGGGTACTATACGCTGCTCCATTTATACCGAATTGATTTACTAGCGCTATATTTAATATAATTTTTACAAGACTTGCACCGATGACAATCCATGCTGCTTGCATCGAACGATTAATCCCTTGCAAGATTCCTATTGATAATACCATAAGTGATGTGAAATACGAGCTACCAATTAAAATAGCTAACATACCACTTCCTTTTGTATCTGTAAATAATGCAACATTAAGCGGTACTGTAAGCGCCATAAGCCATATCGTTATCGGCATTGTTAAAACATGCGCAAACTCATTTGTACGTTTTACTGTCAGTTTAGCTAAAGCTATATCTTTTTTTGTTAAAGCCGCTGTTAATAATGGAATTAATGGGAATACTATCGCACTTGCAAATACAACAATTAATTGCGTAAATGCAAAACCACGGCTATATATACCAAACTGTTCCTGAATCGTTGTAGAAGATTCATGTAACACATGTGGAATTGTTACAGAATCAACTAAATTTAAAACAGGCATAGATAACGCTCCAATTGCAATCGGAATTGAAACACGGAGTATGTTTTTCGCGTTTTTCTTAAAGTCTTGCAATGAATATGTTTTACTTTTATAGCGATACGGGCTTTTCACATATTTTACTCTCAAATATATGAGTGACGTAATAACGCCAAAACAAGAACCAATCATCGCCCCACCCGTTATGATATCACTACTTTTATTCCAATATACAAATATATAAGCGATTGTTAACATTAAAAATACGCGAATCAACTGTTCAATTACTTGTGATACACCAGTAGGTATCATATCTCCGAACCCTTGGAAATATCCACGGTACACTGCCATATATGGTGCGATTAATAAAGCAAACGAAGTAACAATTAATGCTAGCCTCGTCTCTTGCCCACCAAGCATATTTGCAATGCCACTTGACCCTATGATAATAATGAAAAATCCGAGCATCCCAAATATAACACCGATAATAGACGCGGACGTAAACAATTTAGCTATTCCGTCCCGATCATTCTTTTCATGAAGCTCAGCTATTAACTGAGATATTGCTAGCGGGACTCCCGCTACTGATAAAGTTAAGGCTATCATATATACAGGAAAAACAAGTCGAAAAATCCCAAGTACTTCATCCCCTGCTATATTTTGCAATGGAATTTGAAAAAAACTCCCCACTACTTTCGATATAAACGTTGTAACGGTTAAAATCGCAGCGCCTTTTACAAACTTTTTATTCATCTTCTATCTCTTTTCTTTCAATATATAATCTACATAAAATATTAAATCAGTATTGTTCATTCATCTTGAGAATCATCACTTTATCTCATTTAGTTATCATACCAAATTTCTTATATATTGAATACTCTCTTTCTTTTTATGTTTTAAATATAATATGTGCCATATATATGTTTTTTTATCCAGTTTTTTCTTCAATTTACTACTTCTACTTGTTCAAGATAAACATGTGCTATAATGTAGCTATTGTCAGTAAGAGGAGTGTTTGTAACATGCTGAATTCAGTAAAGAAATTGTTAGGGGATTCTCAAAAGAGAAAGCTAAAAAAGTATGAACAACTTGTTCAAGAAATTAATAATTTTGAAAAACAAATGTCTAGTTTATCTGATGAAGAATTACGCCAAAAAACTGTCACATTCAAAAGTATGCTTACGGACGGTAAAACAGTCGATGATATAAAAGTAGAAGCATTCGCTGTTGTACGCGAAGCCGCAAAACGCGTGCTTGGATTACGCCATTACGATGTACAGTTAATTGGTGGACTAGTATTACTAGAAGGTAATATTGCAGAGATGCCAACTGGTGAAGGAAAAACATTAGTTTCTTCTCTTCCAACATATGTACGTGCACTTGAAGGAAAAGGCGTTCATGTTATTACGGTAAATGACTATTTAGCAAAGCGTGATAAAGAGTTAATTGGTCAAGTTCATGAATTTCTCGGCTTACAAGTTGGATTAAATATTCCTCAAATCGATCCTTCTGAAAAGAAACTTGCATACGAAGCTGATATTACATACGGTATTGGAACAGAGTTTGGTTTTGATTATCTTCGCGATAATATGGCTGCTTCACAAAATGATCAAGTGCAGCGCCCATATCATTTTGCTATTATCGATGAGGTTGATAGCGTTTTAATTGATGAGGCGAAAACGCCACTTATCATTGCCGGGAAGAAATCAAGTAGCTCTGATTTGCATTATTTATGTGCAAAAGTTATTAAATCGTTCCAAGATACCCTTCACTATACATACGATGCAGAATCGAAATCAGCTAGTTTTACAGAAGACGGTATTACAAAAATAGAAGATTTATTTGATATCGATAACTTATATGATTTAGAGCATCAAACTCTATACCATTATATGATTCAATCATTACGTGCCAACGTCGCTTTCCAGCTTGACGTTGACTATATTGTGCATGATGAAAAAATACTACTTGTAGATATTTTCACAGGACGTGTTATGGATGGTCGATCTTTAAGTGACGGCTTGCATCAAGCACTAGAAGCAAAAGAAGGTTTAGAAATTACAGAAGAAAACCAAACACAAGCTTCTATTACAATTCAAAACTTCTTCCGTATGTATCCAGCATTATCCGGTATGACAGGTACAGCAAAAACAGAAGAAAAAGAATTCAACCGTGTATACAATATGGAAGTTCTTCCAATTCCAACGAACCGTCCTGTTCTTCGTGAAGATAAAAATGATGTAGTATATGTAACGGCTGATGATAAATATAAAGCTGTGCGTGAAGAAGTTCTAAAATACCATAAGCAAGGACGCCCTATTTTAATTGGGACGATGTCTATCTTACAATCTGAAACAGTTGCTCGTTACTTAGATGAAGCAAACATCAAATATCAATTATTAAACGCTAAGAGTGCAGAGCAAGAAGCCGATTTGATCGCAACTGCCGGACAAGAAGGTCAAATTACAATCGCTACAAATATGGCAGGCCGAGGTACTGATATTTTACTAGGTGACGGTGTCCACGCCCTTGGTGGATTACATGTAATTGGAACAGAACGTCATGAATCCCGCCGTGTCGATAACCAACTTAAAGGACGAGCTGGCCGCCAAGGTGATCCGGGAAGCTCTCAATTCCTCCTATCTTTAGAGGATGAAATGCTAAAGCGCTTCGCTCACGAGGAAGTAGAAAATTTGGAAAAATCACTAAAAACTGACAAAACGGGACTTATTAATTCATCTAAAGTTCATGATTTCATTAACCGTACACAATTAATTTGTGAAGGTAGTCATTATTCAATGCGTGAATATAATTTAAAACTAGATGATGTAATTAATGATCAACGTAATGTTATCTATACACTGCGCAACAATTTATTAAAAGAAGAAACAAATATGATAGAACTTGTTATTCCAATGATTGAACACTCTGTAGATGCAATTGCTAAACAGCACCTTTTCGAAGGAGTGCTTCCGGAAGAATGGGATTTCACTAGTTTAACAGCATCTATTAAAGAAGTTTTACCAGCTGAAAATTTGCCGCCATTATCTGCGAACAACATACATTCGCCTGAGGATTTACAAATCGTTTTAAAAGATACAATTTCTAGCTATTTAGAGCGTGTACAAGAATTAAATAACCATGCGGATTTACAACAATCACTGCGCTACGTTGGTTTACACTTCCTAGATCAAAACTGGGTAAGTCACTTAGATGCAATGACTCACTTAAAAGAAGGTATTGGCTTAAGACAATATCAACAAGAAGATCCAACTCGCCTTTACCAAAAAGAAGGTTTGGATATTTTCTTATACACTTACGGTAATTTTGAAAAAGAAATGTGCCGCTATATCGCGAGACATTTAGCAGTTCCAGAAAACGTACAATCATGAGGTGAAAATTTATGTTATCATTCCTGAAAAAGGCAAAGAAAAAAGGAAAAGATACTACTGTTTCTAGTAATCAATTATTTGGACAAGAAGAAACTACTTCTCAGAATAAAACAGTAAAGCCAGTTCTTTACTTCCATCCTAGCTGGGGTGAAGTAGCACAAGAACAAAAATACATTTATCAATTCCTGCATAAAGAATTACCACTTTTACAAGAATATCAAATTTCTTTATCGGGAATTGAAATTGAAAAACGTGATGGCACATACGGTGTAGCTGCTTTCATTCGCAACAGTGTCCCAAAACCGATTTCTTTCGAAGAAGTTACATTACTTCTATTAAACAAAGATAAAAAGCTGTGCGCACGTAAAACATTTAACCTGTCTGCTCTTGGAGATATTCCTGAAAATGTGAATATGCCTTTCGTATTTACATTTGAGCAAGAAACAATAACTGAAGCTGAACTATCTCAATCAGATTGGGAATTAGCTTTCGAACTTGAAAGTAAGCATCAACTAGATTTAGATCCATCTTGGGAAGCTCAATTACCTGAAGCAAGCAAAGAAGCGTTATGTAATTTTGTAAACAATTTAACGCCTCCAAGTGAAGGTGAAATTAACTTCCTAGGTTTACAAGCCGCACTGAAAGAGAACGGCGATTTACATACAACACTACTAATTCGTAACGGCTATAAAGATAACATTCAACTAGAACAACTTCCCCTTCATATTGAAGATGCTTCTGGAGAAGTCGTTGTTAAAGGTGCTTTCACGTTACCGAATCTTGAAATTAAAGCGAATACTACAAAACCATGGTCATTTGTTTTCCCTGCTCCATCCATCTTGAAACAAAATATAGATTTATCTAGCTGGAACGTATTTGTACCACAAGACTAATATACAAAAAAGCCTATCCTAAAAGATGGTCATCACACCTTTAGGATAGGCTCTATTTTTTATGTAAAATCTACTTCGTTACTAATAAACGTTCAATATGATACTCCGCTTCTAATTTACACATTTCATCTACATGCGCTACGTTTCTCTGTTTTAACAACTCTAATTGTTCTTCGCTCGGCTGCTCACTAATAAGCTCATTAATTTTTTCATTTACTTTCATCGCTAATGCTTGATGGAAATCTGGATGTCCTTTCAACTCGTCATCTACTTTATTAATCCAAGTTGATTTTGTGTATAAATATTGTTTCCACTGTTCAACAAATTGCTGCATATCAAATTTTTCTTCATTCCATTCAATTTCTTTCATATATCTCTCAAAAGAAACAACAATTGATCGTGTAATCCCGACCTTCACTCCATGTGGTAACTGTTTGTACATCAAATTTTCCCTCCAGCTTAAAGCTCTTCCTTCTGAATATAAAGGAATCTCAAAATTCATACACTTTTTTATAATAGCACATTGCTAATCTAAGATGTTACTATAATGTGTAGAAAATCAATTATCAACAAACGTACAATACCTAAATATACGAATTCCAAATATAACAAACATAGTAAAAATAATAAAAACTTTCACACTCTACAAAGCATTCCGTGTGAAAGTCCTTATTATTACATGGCTTTAGTTTCTAGAAATTGTAATTTCTCTTTTTGCTCATTATTTGCCATCATCACTATCGTCTTTTCAACATGCGGATGTATATGTTCAAGTGTCACACTCGCTCCTGCTTTATCCGATTGCTCAATAAAGTTTAATAATGCCATAGCCCCTGATACATCCATATAGCGTACATCTTTCATCCGTAAAATAACTGGTGACTTCACATCCTGTAAAGAAGCGAAAATACGATCTACTGTTAGAAATGATAGTGGTCCCTGAATTGTATACGTCGCTTCTTTTTCTTTTATAATAGAAGCTTTACGTTCTTTACACTTCACCATGTATATAATGAAAGAAAGAATAATGCCAAACGCAACAGCAACCATTAAATCAAATTTCACTGTCACAAACATCGTTACGAGCATTACAACTACATCGCCTCTTGGTGCTACATGCATCTTCTTCATACTTTCCCAATCAAACATTCCAATACCAGTTAAAATTAAAATACCTGATAATACAGCGAGCGGAATATATTGTACCACTGAACCGAGTCCCATAATGAAAATGAATAAGATGACGCTATGCATGCAAGCTGAAAGTGCCGTCTTCCCCCCGCTTCTTATATTGACGATGGACCTAACAGTTGCACCAGCTCCTGCTAATCCGCCGAACAAACCACTCGCAATATTACCAATACCTTGTCCGATTAACTCTTTATTACTTTTATGACGTGTCCCCGTCACATTATCCATTACGACAGACGTTAATAATGAGTCAATTGATCCTAGTAAAGCAATACTAAGTGCTGGTAATACAAGTGCTAACATGCCATTTGCGTCTAAAGCCGGTACGTGAAGAGATGGCATCGCCTCTGGAATTGCACCTATCTTTTCAATCATCTTATTCAAAGAAAGGGTTCCTACAAATGGTAAGTTTACCGTAATTCCTTGTAGCATAGAAGAAAACAACGGCAACGTTACTGTAACACCTACTAATGCTACTAAACTTGATGGAATGGCTTTAATCCATTTTCCAGAAACAATCATTACAATGATTGTTAACAACACAAGCAGAAAGCTATTTTGTACGTGCTTCATTTCACCTAAAATAATAATGAGTGCAATCCCATTCATAAATCCTGAAACAACAGGATACGGAATATAACGAACGTAAGAGCCTAGCTTACATACACCAAATAAAATTTGAAATAAACCTGCCATCATAAATGCTATAAAACTTGCTTCTAATCCGTGAGTTGCAATAACACCTGTTGCAATAACTGTAATCGGCCCAGTAGGACCGGTCACTTGCCCCGGGGTACCACCAAATAACGCCGCAAACAAACCTGCAAAAATCGCACCATACAATCCGACTAGCGCTCCCTCAGACGTTCCCGTTGCGGCAATACCAAATGCAATTGCTAGCGGCAAAGCAACAATCGCAACAGTAAATCCTGCTAAACATTCCTTTGCTATTTTTTGAAACATAAGAATAACCACCTTTGTATAAAGTCCATTTTCCATTGTACACCTAAAAGGATACATTCGTTAGTGTACTTTTTACAGTATCGTGACGTAAACGGATTCAATGAAAAGTTTCCCCCTTACCTTTGGAAACAATTGCAACTATGCTATAATGAACAAATTAAATCTTTTACTATATACTTGGAGGCACTATGCTAACTTTTGAAGAAAAATTATCAATTATTGAATCTTTCCCGGAATTAGAAAGAAAGAACGTATCATTAAAACGCGTAAACTTTCACTTTGAAGAAAGTCGTTTAGATAAAAAGAACGTTGTATATCATTTACATCCAAACGGAAACGGGTTTGTATACGCCAACTTCATTAAAGGTTATAAAACAGATGATAAAGGCATGATTAACATCCGTGAGTTTTCAGAAGAAGAACTACGTTCATTAATTGAAAAAGTAATTGAACGTCTATCACAGGAGCAAGAAGAAATTGTTACACCGATTGAACCTGCTGCAGAAGAAGAATGGAAGAACGAAGACGGTCATATCCTAACTCTTATTCAAGAGGATGATATGTGGAACGTTTACGCTGGCGTAAACTTAGACGGTACATTCAACTCTTATCCAGAAGCTGCGGAATACCTTGATGAAGAAGGTTTCTCACGTAAATAATACGTTTCTTACTACTAATGAGGTCGTCCCAATTTTTTTGGGACGGCCTCTCTTATTAATAGGCAGGTTATTATTGTCGTATTTTGCAGTTAAGTCGATATCCTTTCTCGAAGCGTCGATATATGTAGAGTTGTGTTCGATATAATTTCATGTACTATTACAATTTTCCCATATAAGAACATAACGCCATTTCAAAGTTAGGTTTTCGGGACAGTCCATTCCATAAAATTACGAAATCAAAACTTCTTATTCTCACTATCCCCTATAAAAATTTGAATTTGACAACTATACGTCTCCGTATTAAAAAAATCATTAATTAACTCCACTTCAATAAAACTCTCCACTTCTATATCATTTTCTTTTGTATATTTAATCATGGTATTTCTACGTTCTTCTTCATTTTCTTTACTATACGCTAATGTTATATATTTCCCGCCCGGTAATACTTTTATATTTTGCATCTCTTCCATATGTACATCATCTCGTACTTTATTAAAGACATACTTTGGTTCTACATCCCACTTTTCATTGACATTGTAGAGAATCCCCATTTCCATTGACATTTTCTCTTCATAATCTTGAACGATTTTCTCTAGATTGGAATAATACAGTAACTCCTGTAAACTCCCGACTTCTTTACAAGGCGCTACAATTACATAACGCTGTTCAAAGAACTTAATAGATATTTCATCATTCTTTAATATTTCCTGTGAACTCCCTACTTTCGCATGTAACCCATCAATCGTTTCAATTACCTCTTTCATTTTCTTTATATGTTCTTCCGCTTCCGCTCTCTTTAATTGTAAAAATTGCAGCAACTTGTCCGTATTACATTCCTTAAAAATCTCTTGAAGTTCTACTATACTGGTGTTCAACTCTCTACAGCTTTTTATAATATCAATGTGAATGAATTGATCTATAGAATAATATCTATATCCTGTTGATTCATCAATATGTTTTGGAATAAGGATCCCCATCTTATGATAGTACCTTAACGCCTTTATCGTTATATCCTTTATTTTTGCAACTTCTCCAATAGAAAATAATGTTTTCACCTGAATCTCTTCCTTTTTATTTTTTCGCATTCAACTATTGACTCTCCCCTTAAAGGAGACCTTACTATTTATAATAAGTTATTTATATTAATAAAGGGAGTATACAATTATGAACACAGTAAAATATAGAAGTCTTGTTAAGGAAGACTATGAGCCTATAAAACATTTAATTGGCGAGGCATTTAGATTTAATCAATTCATTACAGATAAAAAATTTTTAAACTCCTTATTAAACGTCTACCTACACAGTTGCATTTTAGAAAGTTCCTTTAGTCAGGTAGCTGAAAAAGATAATAAAGTTATCGGTGTCATTTTAGGCGATTCTGAAAAAGATAAAAACCGTTTAAAAAGATTCCATAATACATTTAGTTTTGCCTTTAACACGCCGAAACCATTCATGACGAATAAAGAGAATAGAGAGTTTTTAAAAGCATTTATAAAAGTTCAAAAGACATATAAAGAACTCATTCAAGGAAAAGAAGGGCAGTTTCAAGGTTGTATACAATTATTCATCGTATCCGAAGAATCTAGAGGTCTTGGGGTTGGAAAACATTTATTAAATCATTTATTCCAATACATGACAAAAGAAGAGGTAACATCTTTATACTTATATACAGATAACGAATGCAACTATAGATTTTATGACAAATAAAACTTCAAACGTATACAAGAAAAAGCAGTTAAATTTGGACCAAAAGAAGAAGATTTCAACGTATTTTTATACCGCTATGACTTTAACTAATAGTAACATTTACACTTCGATGCTCTTTGCTAATTAGCAAAGAGCTATATTAAGTATGCTATCTAGCCTAAATCCTCCAACCAAACTCTTCTACTACTATTATTTCAGTTCGATCAGTGCGAAAAAGAGGAAGATATGTAACAACTTCAATTTAAAAAGGAGCGCACAACATGGAATGGATTCACGAATTATTTCAGCAATATGGGTATTATGTAGTACTCGTTGGATTACTTTTAGAATATATCGCTCTTCCATTTCCAGGAGAGCCAACATTAGCCTATGCAGGATTCTTATCACATCAAGGTGATTTGAGTTTACCAATTTTAATTATTTTATCTTTTATTGGGACAAGCCTAGGTATGACATTCCAATACTTTTTAGGAAATAAGCTCGGTATGCCTTTCATTCAGAAATACGGGAAATATGTATTTTTAACAGAACGGAAAATTAATTTAACGAAAATGTGGTTTGATACATACGGATATTTTCTAATCTTTATCGCTTTTTTCATTCCAGGCGTTCGCCACTTCACAGGCTACTTTGCAGGAATTATCAACTTACCGTTTCGTCGCTTTGCGATGACAATTTATTCAGGCGCCCTATTTTGGGTATCATTCTTCTTAATCGGTGGTTACTGGTTAGGGGAAAACTTAGACAATATTTTCCTAGTACTTGAACAACACATTTGGAAAATTCTCTTCGGTATTATTATCATTACGCTAATCACCCGATTTCGCAAAAAAATAAAACACGCGTTTGTAAAAAATATGAATTAAAACGAAAAGCATGTTATTAAAATCTTTCAGCAATACGTTTTATCCAAATTAGATGCGTACAAAAATAATAAAAAGCGGAGACCCATAGTCTCCGCTTCTTCACATACATTTTTTTTCCGAACTAACTCTCGTCATTAATTTTTTTTGCGTCTAAACAATCTCGATCCCAAAATTAATGCGCACATACCTGCAATAATAGAAGTAGACTCAGTTGCTGCTCCACCTGTTTGAGGAAGTAACTTTGATTGCTTATTACTTTCTTTACTAGATGGTACTTCAGATTTGCTTTGTGCTTCTTGTTTGTTTTGTACTTCTACTTTACCTTGAGCTTCTGGTTTGTTTAAAACTTCCGGTTGCTCTTTTACTTCTGGTTTGCTTGGTACCTCTGGTTTCTCTTCTACTTCTGGTTTGTTCGGTAATTCCGGTTTGTCTGTTACCTCTGGTTTTTCTAACTCATTTGGTTCTTCTGTCACCTTTGGCTCTTCCGGTTTTACTAGCTCTTCCATTTCTTCTGTTGTTTCTTCTTTGTTTTCTTCTTCAATCGGTGTTACCAAGATTTCCGGCTTTTCTTTTACCTCTGGTTTTTCTAACTCATTTGGTTCTTCTGTCACCTTTGGCTTTTCCGGTTTTAATGACTCTTCTATTTCTTCTGTTATTTCTTCTTCTTCAACCTTTTCTTCTTCTGGTTTTACCCAGATTTCCGGTTTGTCTGTTACCTCTGGTTTTTCTAACTCATTCGGTTCTTCGGTCACCGTCGGCTTTTCCGGTTTTAATGACTCTTCTATTTCTTCTGTTGTTTCTTC
>NZ_JAEHBK010000038.1:0-31121 GCF_016483685.1 Bacillus cereus group sp. N8
CGAGCTCCGATAGAATATCGAATCTCGATGGCTGCTTAGTCTTTTTAATATTGTCTACTTGACAGGGATAAGACCAATTCAGGTCCTTTTTTAAATTATTATGTTATCCATTTAAGAACCTTACCACTTCGGGCTCAACCTGTCCTGCAGCTGTATGTGGGTGTTGGACGTTTAGTCCAAATAGATGAAGATACGATTGAATTGGGTGGTATTTTCATACTTCCGAAATATAGGGGACTACACTTAGCAGGAGAAATCGTTGCATTTTTAGTACAACCGGCGAAAAAATCGCATATTCAAAATGTGTATTGTCTCCCTTTGAAGAATTAGGAAGCTTTTATAAAAAATACGGCTTTACTGAAGTCGATACTATTCAAGATGTTGTCTATCCAATTATTCTAAAAAATATAATTGGTGTTTAGAAATGAATTTATTGCAATTAAACTGTAAGAAGATATTTCGTAGTACTTAGTGGTTTTCACAAGAATACAATACGGTATACTACAAATAAAGTTTTGTTCTAATCAATGGAGATATAATCATTTTTGTAATTCACATTCGCACTTCTTGTTCTTGTAATACTTGGATAGTTAATTCCAATACGATATTTCGCATTAACTGATACATATTATCATGAGATGTACTTTGTTCTATAGTATATTCAATGCATTGATAGATATAGCCTTCTACAAGTAAGCCCGCTTTTTCAACTGTTACCGGATTCTGCCCTGTCTTTTTTATTTTTGGTAATAAAATTTCATTTTTTGTCAAAATAATTTCCTGTGACACATCTTTTATTTCTGTGAATTTTTCTTTAAATACCACCTTTTCTCGTAAACTAATTTCACCTTTATACCTCCCTATTTCTATTGGTAGTTTCACTGTTATATAATCATTAAATTCACCCTCACTTTCCTTCTCTAATATCATACTGTGGATAGGAATCCACGAAGATGCCTCGATCCTATTTTTTTCAATATCATCTTCGACTTTAAGGTTAGAAAATTCTAAAAACTCTCTCTTTTCATGGAGATTTGAAGAAACTAATTTACAATAAGCCTTTCCATGATAATATTGCACTGTAGTTAATAACTTTGCATCTAGCTCTCGACACCCTGCATTTTTTTCATTTTGAAATACAAATGCTTCTTGTTCTTTCATACTTATATTAGGGAATTTCAAAAAACTAGGCACTTCTGAAACAATAGCAAATGGTGTTTTCATTACCATTGAACGCAATGAAGACTTTATTTCTGATTCAGTTTCTTCTTCTTGCTCTGATTCTGTCTCTCCATCTTTTTTCTCTAATTCAGTTTCTTCTTCTTCTTGCTCTGATTCAGTTTCTTCTTCTTGCTCTGATTCTGTCTCTACATCTTTTTTCTCTAATTCAGTTCCTACATCTTCTTGCTCTGATTCAGTTTCTAGACCTTCCTTTTTTTTTCTTATTTCGCATGAATTATCTTGAATATTCGGCTTTTTCTCCTTGTAAATTTTGTACCATATTCCCTTGCCAATCCATGGCCTATTCATCAACATCCCCCCATCTGAAAAAATTCATAAAATATGTTTTTAGTACGCGACCATTTTCATCATTATATATGTTTTATAATAATAAAAAAGACATTGTCTTATTGTTCTTATGCTTGTACTTATAACACTTTTAAAGTAAGGTCTAACACAATTTTTTCACGAAGTGTATCATACGAATCATTTAAAGGTGTAGGGCATGGCAAAAATCTATCTCATAGAAATCTAGACTTTCAAAGAGCATACTTATTAGTGTGCTCTTTTCATTTGCTAGTAAATAACTATTTTGTATTAAATCCGCACTATCCTAAGAAGCATATATACGATATCATGTGGTATTCTTTTTCAATATTAGTTTTAATCATAGAGCGCCTTAGAAAGCGCTCTTTAATTTTGCTTAATTTCTACTGTATATTTTTATACGTAATTCATATACTTTAAATAACCTGTTATATCTTAAACTAATATTTTAGTGCCATTCTACTTTTTTTGAGACAACAAGCCCTCCGGTTGTTGTCTTTTTTTCGCCATTCAAATAAGGATTTTGTATAAAAACTGCACAGCCATAAAAAACATACATACACTATGATGTGCACCTTTTTTCTATATGACTCTTGGTCAAAGAGCGCCTTAAAAAGCGCTCTTTTTATTTAAATAACTATTTTGTTAAATTTATAAAATACAATCACTTGCCCATTTCACTTTACACTCCCCTACATTTATTATTGGTATTAAAATCTTTTCAGAGGTGAAAATATAATGGATGAATTTCTGTCTCCCGCTGCTCTAAACCCAGATTCAATCGGTTCAACAGGGCCGACTGGACCTACTGGAAATACTGGATCTACCGGCGACACTGGACCTACTGGACCGTCCGGAATAGGGATTACTGGTCCGACTGGCAGCACTGGACCTACCGGAATCACTGGACCTACTGGATCTACTGGATCTACTGGATCTACTGGATCTACTGGATCTACTGGATCTACTGGATCTACTGGACGTATTGGACGTACTGGACCTACTGGACCTACTGGACCTACTGGACCGGGAGCTATAGAATCTGCATTCAGGGCAAATATAGGAGATGATGAACAATTTACTGTTGCTTTTGCCCCTCAAACTGTAAATTTCACAACTGAACTCTTTGATTTTAATAATGAATATGATGGTATAAATACTTTTACAGCCAAACAGGAAGGTGTATACCAAATTAATGCAAATTTGACATTTGAACCTGTATTCGTCCAGCCTTTTGTGGGAATGTTAGATTTATTTGTCAATGACACTTCCGTTTATCGAGATATAAAAGACGATGTTACTAGTTTCAGCGTATCCACTATCTACGGATTACATCCAGGTGATACCGTAAGAGTAGTATTTCTTGCTACTATAAAAGGTAGAATTTTAGCTTTACCGACTCCATCAATGCTTAGTTTTTCTGCAGCAAGATTCCCACTTACAAGTCCTATACCTTAAGTTCTTACCATTTTCTATACCCATAATGATAAATGAAGGGGAATTTCTAATAACATAATTTATATAAACAAAAATTCCCTTTCTATATTTTAGAAAGTCTCTTCAAAATTTTTAAATACATTTAGCAATAAAATAACGCTTTTATATGAAAGTCGTACACATTTTTCACACATCAACCATCACAATTACTTGAAAACTCGCGATAATATTAATTCGTCGAATACGCCAAATTTCGACATTGCACGACAATAATATCTCTCCTCTAAAATCCCTGTGCCCGCAGGGATTTTCTCTTTTATTCATTACTTTTTGTTGCACTGAATTCCCATCCTGATTGAACTACCCCCATTTTCCGCAATTGCGTTTGCACCAGAAGCATATGCATGCGTAAATTTATTCTCTAATAGCTTCATAACAACCACCATGCCTTTTTAGAAAAATTGTATTAATTATCAACAATATTATTTTGTCGAACAAAATATATACATTCTTCAAGCGATTAAATATCTCCGCTTATTTCATATTCATATATTCTTCTAAAGTTAAGTGTTTCTTATATATATTTTCAGCAATATCTCCAACGTAGCGTATGTGCCAAGGCTCATACGCATATCCAGTAATGCTCTCCTTACCTTTTGGGTAACGAATGATAAACCCTGCACGATGTGCGTTATCTTTTAGCCATTTGCCTTCCTTCGTATTCGCAAAGGATAGCTCTAGTTCATTGTTCGCGCTTTTAGAAGAAACATCCATTGTTAACCCTGTTTGATGTTCACTATGTCCAGGCTTTGCCGAGAAACGATCCGTATGCTCTTGCCCATTCTTTTTAACATTGCTGGCATACAGATTTTTTTGATACTCATAGGAACGAAATCCTGAAACTGCATTCAGCTGAATTCCTTCTTGTTTTGCTAAATCAAATAACTTTTCTAGTGCATCAGCTGCCTCTTTACGAAGGTGACTCTTTTCTACCGTTCCACTAAATGAGAATGGTACATTTGGGACAACTAAATCATTTGGCTTATAGTTTTCAGGCAATCCATATTCCTTATTCACTACAGCCTCTATACTAGCAAAAGAACTTTCTTTCTCTTTATTTATGGAGTTTTCACGATTTTCATAGTTTGTCCTATTTGGTCCTTTACCAATAGATATGTTGGTGTAAAGAATAAAAATACCTAACACCACAATCATACAAGTGAAGATTCCTACTAATTTAAGTCTCATAATTCATTTCCTTCCTGCCACTCTAAATGTTTCTCGTTCATCATACTGCAACCACATCAAATTCATATTAACTTGATGTGAACTTTTGTTCTTAACATATTTTATAACAGAAAGACAGCATATCCTTATATACGTTGGAAAGGCTTTAGATACGAACACGTAGAAACCAATTCTAGTCATACATATAGATAAATAATCTAAAAATTTGTACAATAAGATTAGAAGTGAAGCATTCTATTATAGAAAGGTCTTGGTATAATGCTAGGTATTGATGTAAAAAAAACAGAAGAAGAATTAATAATTAAATGGCAATTGGCGAAGGTTACAATCCCTTTACGCGATGTGATTGAGGTTACTGAAGATGCTACCTATGCTGGCGTTGAATATCCTAGTGCAATCCGTATTGGAGCAGCATATGGGACAACAGACCGTATTTTAATCAAAACGGTAAAACAAAATTATGTACTGTTTACTACGAACAAAGTGTCGATTTTAAAGGCTATTCGTGCTTAAAAAAGGTCATATAAATTGAATCAAACAAAGTGTGAATAAAGCAAAGGAGAGGAGTTATAGAATAGACTCCTCTCCTTTCTTATATTGAAATGAATTTTATGCTCCATATTCACTACAGTATAGCTTTTACAACATAAGAACGTCTCACTGTTTTGATTCTGGATATTACTAATCTTATTAAGACCAAATCCACACATCATCATTATTCTGAGTGCTATTGTTTACCTCATGCACTTTTTCGATATGATCAACTGTGTTGTAGTTAATCGAAATGCCGCCCCAGCCTACATACTTCATATCAATTTTGACTTTCTCACCCATTTTAAATACTTGTCCCTTTGTTAGGAACACGTCAATAATATCTTTCTCCCCATTTACCGATGGATACTCCACTACGACATATTGAGTAGCACCGTCTCCCTCATCTTCCATCGTTCCTACTTTTGATACTTTGTGATTTGAACCATAAATTTGCCAGGTTGGCAGGGTTATGGTTCTTTTTGCTTGCGACAAACTTATGGTTCCAAAAATAGGGGTCCAATAGTGAAAATGCATGCCTTTATTTTATTAGCTTGATAGCGATGGGTGCTATCCCTACATGTTTTGAATAAGAATAAGTAAAAAAAGAACCCTAAGGTTCTTTTTTGTTTTATGTTATTGTTTGTGACTTATAAGTAAAGTGAAATTTTTTATTTAAAAAGCATTGGTAAAAATCCAAAAATGTCGAAAGCAAGGTGGCAAATCCAACTAACCCAAACGCTTTTTGAATTTTTCCATATATAATTCAGTAATAACCTAACAGGGACTATAGTTATCAATAATTGCATTGGCACAAAACCATAAGCAGGAATATGCCACAAAGCAAACAGAACACTACATATTATTGATGCTGTACCAAATCTTAATCCTAATTTTTGTAATGCAATGATTAAGTTAGTACATAGCAATTCTTCACCCATTAACATGAATGGTACACGGAATAAAATCATGGAAACACTTATTACTTCAGCAACAGAATTTGTAGTTGGAGGTTCAAAAATATAGCCATATATTGCGTCAAAACCCATGCCCACGATAATTGTTAAAGGCAAACCCCAGAGTAATGTTTTAAATTTAAAATGTTTAAATTGATCTAACGATATTTTCCCTAAAAAATAGTATCCTATAAGTCCACATAATACAAGATTCCATGAAGCTCCAAGAATCAATATTAATAATTCAGGTATATTTCCTCCTAAAAATGCGAAACTTTGATATACAATCCCGGAAGTAATTAATAATCCAAAAGCTAAAAGAGATTTTGAATCACTTTTCTTCTCTGTTTGCATAAGCTTCGTTTCCACAACAACCCCTTCTTTCTTATTATTTTGTGAATTACAAATATATAATAGCATACCCCCCCCCTAATTAATGGTAATTACAATGAGTACAATAACTTTTATTTAATATTGTTTTATAATTGCGGTAAATAAATTTCTCAAACAGTCTTAATAATCATTTATTAAAATTATGAATAGACGATTATTGTATTCCTAAGAAAAAAATAAAAAACTTTCAATTGTACAAGGTATTTCCAATGAAAAAATATTTGGTTTTAAATGTTGGAGATGGACTACTACTATTTCTTGAGGCAAGTATATAAGTTAATAAAAGATTTATGGCAATGTAATGCTTCAAATATTACAAGGATGTTCTCTAAAAACTATGCTTTCTGGCAATATTATGGTTCAAATTGTGGCGAACTTTTGATTCAAATCACATACTTCTCCGATTACATAATCAGGCGAGCCATCTTCTTTCAAATGCATACCTAATTTGTTTGTCGTATTTTCAACTTCTGTTCTACTTTTCTTTTATTTTAGACGCATCATACCCTTTTGATGTTGCATAATCCTCCACACTCCAAATGCCACGTTTTTCTTTTTGCGCTTTCTTTTGCTTCTTCTCCAAATAATCTACATACTTCGTATTAGGCTGATAAATATAGGCAACACGTGCCAATCCCCTTTCCACAAGCATTCGATTTAAGGGTTGTCCCTCGCCCCACACGTAGACCACTAATCTTGTAAGCTTATCACGTTCCCCTACATCCATTTCTAACTCTACTTCTTTTCCCACTGGTGCATACTTTGCGGTAAATGCTGCTCCTTCTAATCCGAATGGTTGGAGCCCTAGTCTTGGATGATGTACTTCAGGCGTATCAATACATAAAAATCTTACAACTTCTACTTTACCGTTTGCTAACTTCACGCGAAGCGTATCGCCGTCGATATGTTCCAGTATCGTAGCTTTGATGATCCTATTTGCATTTTGTTTCTTACTCTCCCCAGATACTGGCTTCATCACCTGATTGACCAATTCTGGATGCTTCAGTTTACCCATATCCTCTTCTTTTTTTATAGGTACGGACGCTGCCTCATAACTATCCTGTTCAGTTTTATTTTGTTTTGTTTCGCTTCCTTTCTGCTAGTCTATCTCCGCTACATTTCTTGTAATGGAAATCCCAGTGTCATCTTTGCTACTACACCCTGTTACCAATCCTAAAAACATGCACAATGTAGAAATGAACCACAAAAATTTCTTCATCGTATCCCTCCCTCTCTTCTTGTATTTCTTCCCCTACATCATAACGGGATTAGAATCATTGTTGGAAAAACAATCGATTTCTATGATTTAGCACTGATTTATGTATTGAATCATCGCAAAACTCCTCCACTCTATCAAATTTACTTTTTCTGATATGTACGCAGGATTCCCCCTTACATGTACCGAAACCACAATAGGGACACATTCCACTAATTACCATCCCTATTTCATACCATTACATTTTGGAGGTTAAACAGGATGAAAAAAAAGAAGTTACATAAATCAGCACTTTCTTTTACCCTACTCTTATCTTTAGGAGTTTCTTCTTTTCCGCTTACAACAACTATTCACGCGGATACACAAGGGACACAAACTACAGAAAAGAAACAAGTCTCTTTAACGGAGCGTACGTCTTTATTTTTTGAATATCTCCAGCAAGGTAAATATGTAGAGGCACTTCAATTGACGTCTGCAGCTTTTCAATCCAGGTTTACGGCAAATATATTACAAAGCTGGTGGACACAAAGTGGCGGGAGCAGGATTACAAGCATGGGAACGCCTGTTATAAAAGAACGAAACTTGGTCCATCAAACGGTTGAAATTCAAGGAGCTATCGAAGGAACTACTATTCCACTACTCCTTAAATTCACGCCTGGCGGCAAAGTAGATGAAGTTGGAGTAAGAACGACGCCCGAGAAATCTTATACCATCCCGCATCCTAGCTATGACCAACCTGATTCCTATCAAGAACGCGAAATCGTCATTGGAAATGCTACATACCCCTTACCAGCCACATTAACGGTTCCAAAACATAAAGCTGGCGAAAAAGTGCCTGTTGTTGTTCTTGTTCACGGTTCTGGTCCGCATGATCGTGATAGTACATTTATGGGAGCTAAAATCTTTAGAGACCTTGCAGCTGGTCTTTCATCAAGCGGTATCGCAGTGTTACGTTACGAGAAACGTTCCTTAGAACACGGTTTTAAAATGAGTGCAGAACCTGTTACCTTAGACCGTGATACTACAGATGATGCCATATATGCAGCTAAATCGGCAGCACAACAGGAAGGCATTGACCCTGCTAACATTTTCATTCTCGGACATAGTCAAGGAGCTGGCACAATGCCACGTATATTAAGCAAAGCACCTGCATCACTTGTGAGAGGAAGTATTTTAATGGCACCACCTGCGCGTCCTTTTACTGACATACTCCTTGATCAGTATCAGTACCTCGGGGCGCAAAAGGAATATATTGATGAACTAAAAAAACAATTTGCCTATATTGAGGATCCAACTTTTGATCCAGATCATCCACCAGCTGGTTACAATTATCTTTCTCCACATTTCATGTATGATGTAACTCGTTGGCGCCCAGTTGAGGAAGCGAAATCACGAAAAGAACCATTACTAATTCTGCAAGGCGCACGTGATTATCAAGTAACAGTAAAAGATGAGTTTACGAGATGGCAAGAAGGACTTTCAAGCTACAGTAATGTTCAGTTCAAAGAATACCCGAAATTGAATCACTTTTTCACGGAGGGAGACGGAGAATTAAGTCATCCTAGTGAATACGAAGTCCCTTCCAATGTTCCTGCGTATGTCATCCAGGATATTGTTGCATGGGTCAATGCGACAAAGAAATAAGAAAACAACAAAAGTACTTGAATAACATAGTAGAACAAGATCATCGCTTTATAAAGAGGCGAATTCGTTCTATGCTAGGGTTCAAATGTTTTGACACAGCTACATCCATTCTTTCTGGAGTAGAAGCCATGCATATGATTAAAAAAGAACAGGTTGATTTACGGGACCAGTCTGTCCAAAATCAGAAAGAATTCATCCATCAATTGTTTGGAATTGCAGCATAAGATACGATTCCGTTAGGAATATATGTGCTTTATTCTCCTATATTTTATTTTTGCACCAGAATCCTCATATTAGTAGTTTTTCCTGTTTCTATTGATAAATATAAAAATACTGCCTAGCACACTTAATGAAAGCACAAAATATAACAATAAATCAGGTAGAAATTCTGAAGGAACAATATCTATCGATTGAAAAATAATAATAGCAATGATACCTAAATATAGGATGTTGTACAACACATTATTTGTTTTATATTGAATTTCTTTCCCTCTTTCGTCTTTTGCTTCATCACTTGATTGAAATTTTATTACATACATCTGACTGATGAATATTAAAACTAAAAATAAAGATTTTAACCACAACATATGTCTCACTCCTCCTGATAATCGAACACGTCAGTTATTGACTTTTCAAATATATTTGCAATTTTAAAAGCAAGAATTAGAGAAGGGTTATATTTATTTTTTTCAAGAGTAGCGATAGTTTGACGACTAACCCCCACTCTTTTTGCCAGTTCTTCTTGAGTCCAACCTTTTTCTGCTCGACAAACTACAATCTTATTATGTAACAATAGCAACACCTCTTGAAAAGATTGTAATTTATTTCTTACAATTAGTAAAGTATTTTTGACAAAATGTTTTTTGTAATTAAACATACACACAAAAAATATCCCTTTATACAAAGGGATAAAGCGGTGCAACTTTCTTTAAAACGGTACATCTTTTTTATAAACAGTACGACTTTATTTCAAAGGTACAGTTAGATTTGAAATTTTCAAGAACTTCATGAAGATATTAGGTTTTTATTAGGGATAGTCAAAATTCTTATCTTGATAGCGATGTGGTTCTACCCCGAAAAGAAGTTCCTTTTTTCTGAAAATGTATATAAACGCAAAATGTATTATAAATATCCGGATAAGATTTTATATTTCATTAATTTATTCCTTTCCATCTACATTAATCATTTATTGCAACAGCTTTCACGTCTAAAATAAGATGTTTCAACAAAGGAAAGTATAAGTATCTTTATAATGATTTTCCAATATAATCAATGTGTTAATGAAAGGAACTCTGTGTTATTTTTGCTTTTCTACTAACTAATACAGCTTCAAACAATGGACACAATTGCTACATGCCAAGTGTAATTTATTACCCATTCAAGATTCTGTTTATTCAATCTTTCTAAAAATAAAAAAATATTAGACTCATAAATATACAAGTTATAATGAGGGCGTCGAGAAATAATCTATTACCTCTAGAGAAAATATCAAACCTAGTTCTGGTGCAAAAATTCTAAAGACCGTGCAAGTAACCTTCTAAAATTGGACATACTGATACGATTACTCTAAGAAAGGTGTGTGATCAGAAGGAAAATTTATTAACATGAGATATGAAAGCGTTATCAACTGGATCTTATTTTGAATTGGTCATTCAAATATCTTAGATTCAACTGCACTGAAAAATAACAAATTATGGGAGTGCTTATATGAACATGAATGTAGCTTCTATTAAAGAAAAAAAGGTTGTTAAATACAAAAGTTGTTTTGATGTGATTGGGCCGGTAATGATAGGTCCTTCAAGTTCACATACTGCAGGTGCTTTGGCTATTGGAACAGTTTCCAACAAATTATTTCAAGGTCTTCCAAAAAAAGTCGTGGTAAGGTATTATGAATCATTTGCTGAAACCCATAAAGGACACGGAACTGATTTTGCAATTATTGCTGGGATATTAGGATTTGCTGCCGATGACAGCAAAGTACCAGATGCTATTAAAATAGCAGAATCTAAAGGAATTGACATTACCTTTATTGAAAAAGCGGGTGATAGTCCTGCTGGTCATCCAAATACGGCAGATGTATATTTAGAGGATGAAAGCCGAAGTATTAGAACGATGGGTATTTCGGTCGGCGGTGGATTAATTGAAGTCAAACATGTTGAAATAGACGGATTTAGCTTAGATCTGCAGGGGCCATTGCCAGTTATTATTGCGATTTCCGAAAGAGCTGACTTTGAATTTGTCTTACGCAGGATCTTTAAACAATATGATGTTGAAATTAACAACTTTCATAGTTTAGAAGAAAACGGAAAATATTTATATGCATTCGCTTTGGATTCGCTATTGCCTGGTAATGTTCAGAAGGAATTAGGAAATTTAAGCAATATAGCTAATCTCATTATTCTTTAGTTACATTAAGGAGTGAAAAAATATGTATATGACCATAAAAGAAATTGTGGATGCAGCTAATAAAAGCCAAAAGCCAATCTATGAATTAGCAATAGAACAGGAAATCGAACAAACTAAAACATCTTATGAAGAAGTTTGGAGTAAAATGGAAAGAAATTTAGCGACTATGGAAAATGCCATAAATAAAAGTATCGAGGGCGACGGGGTATTTTCTCCAACCGGTTTAACCGGAGGTGATGCTGTTAAAATTAAAAACTATCGAGAAAATAGGAAAACTCTTTCTGGAGATTTGATGGTGCTAGGGATTCAAAGTGCCATCGGTGTTAATGAAGTAAATGCTGCATTAGGGGCTATTTGTGCGACTCCAACAGCAGGTGCGAGTGGGACGATCCCGGGAGTCCTATTTAGTATTAAAGATAAGTTGCAATTAAGTCATGAAGATATGATCCATTTTCTATTCACTTCAGCGTTATTTGGAACGATAGTCGCAAATAATGCTTGTATTTCAGGAGCGTACGGAGGATGTCAAGCTGAAGTAGGCAGTGCCTCAGCGATGGCGGCTGCAGCGGCGGTAGAAGCTGCCGGTGGAACGCCACAGCAATCTTCTGAAGCTTTCTCAACCGCATTACAAAATTTACTCGGTTTAGTTTGTGATCCGGTCGCTGGTTTGGTAGAAATTCCTTGTGTAAAGAGAAACGCCATTGGAACGGCAAATGCTTTAGCAGCAGCGGACATCGCATTAGCCGGCGTAAACAATATCATCAATGCTGACGAAGTTATTGAAGCGATGTATAGAGTTGGAAGACAGATGCCTCGCGAATTAAGGGAGACAGGTTTAGGCGGAATTGCGGCCACACCTACAGGGATTGCTATAAAAAATAAAATCTTTGGAGAGAAACAATCAAATCAATAAACAGTTATCGGAAATATTGTGAAATAGTTAACAATTCTATTTTCTATTGTTCTCCTAAGGATGTCTGTATATTAAGATCCATTATCACTAAAATGTACTACTATATAATTAAAATGTTTTGTAAGCGCTAATAAACCCATCAGGTTGATGACTAGCGAATTTTTCGATTTTGATCTACTTAGAAGAAGGACACACGATGTGGCGCACTTTGTAAGCAATTCATTCTTCAAGAACGATCTATATTCCTAAACCTTAAAAAGAGACGTAAGAATAGGACACAAGGAGGAATTATTATATGAATGGGAATACTGCAAAAAAAATAGAATTTCAAGCTGAAAATACTGCAGTAAAAAATGAGAAATATCCAGACCCTAAAAAGTGGCATAAACAGGATACTACCTGGGCATTGAGCCTTTTTGGAACAGCAATTGGAGCAGGAGTACTATTCTTACCTATTAATGCAGGTTCAGGTGGTTTATTATCATTACTGTTAATTACCCTACTTGCATATCCTGTTATGTATTACTCACATAGGGCGCTTGCTAAAATGATATACGCTTCCAATTCTGCTGATGAGGGGATTACAGGTACAATAAGAGAGTATTTCGGAAATAAGGCAAGTATCATTTTTAACATAGTATATTTCGTCTCAATTTATACGATCGTGCTGATGTATTCGGTTGCACTTACAAATACTGCAAGTAGTTTTATTGTGCATCAATTGCACATGCAGGAGCCTCCAAGGGCCATTTTATCGCTTGTATTAGTACTCGGTCTTATCGCTATACTAAATTTTGGTCAAGATATCACTGTAAAGATAATGAGCATGCTAGTATATCCTTTCATAGCTTCTCTACTTTTTATCTCAATATCTTTGATTCCACAGTGGAATACGTCAATGCTTAGTTTTTCAAGTGTTTCTACTGCTTCAACAGGAACAGGATATTTGGGAACGATATGGATGATACTACCAATCATAGTATTCTCGTTTAATCATTCTCCTATGATTTCGTCATTTGTTATGAAACAGAGAGCTACGTATGGAATAGAAGCTACTGATGCCAAATGTGCTCAAATACAAAAAGTTTGTTATATCATGACATTCGCTGTTGTTATGTTCTTTGTTTGGAGTAGCACACTAAGTTTGACTCCAGAGGATCTAAAAATGGCGAAAGAACAGAACTTATCAATCCTTTCATATCTTGCTAATGAGCTTAATTCGCCTGTAATCACGATTGCAGCTCCTATCATTGCTTTTGTGGCTATTACAAAGTCTTTCCTTGGCCATTATATAGGAGCATATGAAGTAATGCGTGACATGATTATTAAGTCCGGTAAAACACGCGGGAAAGATATAGGAGAAAAAACAGTTAAGACAATGATCCTTACTTTTGTCGTATTAACATGCTGGTATGTTGCTTATGCAAATCCAAGTATTCTTGGAATCATTGATGCCCTTAGCGGACCGTTAGTTGCTGCTATCTTATGTTTATTACCAATGTATGCAATTCGTAAAGTGCCTGTACTAGCTAAATATAGAGGGAAAATGAGCAATGTATTTGTCATTATTATAGGTATCCTTACTGTCCTAGCAAGTATTAAGTCATTATTCTAATTCACTATTGTTAGTTCTGATGCAAAAATAGTGAGATATGAAAAAAGAACGAAAGCTTCCTAGCGGAACTGAATTTTATATTGTTGAACCAAAGAAATCATGGTTTTGGACAAACTTTTCATCTTGGAGAGTTTGTCCTTTTTTGATTATATGCATAACTTCTATTCTTGCAATCACCTTTTTAGCTGTTTGCAATGATTTTAATCCAAGCATATTAGGGTGTCGTCCCATGTCCATCAAGCTAATAATTTGAAGTATTCCTTAAGGTTCTGATGAGATGTGGATTCAGTGTTAAAGGTGAAGACAACGGTTTTTTCCAATGCACGTAGATATGATTTAGAAGAATTTGTTCTCACCCTAAGCTATGCAATTAGTATGAGGAGAGCTTATTCTGTTTTAGAGGGCTATTCTACAATGTAGGTGCCGCATGACTTCTGCATAACGATCTTCCATTATCGGGCGCATTTCTTAAACAAGAATTGCGTCTTTATTAAGAATCGAAAACCATGAGTGATTTCAATAGCAGCTGTCTCCATGGGAGGAAAGACCTCGATAACAATGTGTGAAACGAAGACATCAATGTTGTAGTCAGTATATTTAGGTGAAAACAAGTCTAAAGTTCCCTTTTTTCTAGGAATCTCGAGCATTCAACCTACTGATAAAGGGAAACCTAAAGGGCATACTGAGATTATATTTAAAATGGGAGGTTATAAATTTGAGTACAATAGAGAATGCATTATCTATCTTCGCCTTAGGCGGCTTGAATGAAATCGGAAAAAATATGTATGCAATTGAATATTCAAACAACATCGTGATTATCGACTGTGGCAATAAGTTTCCAGATGAAAGTTTATTAGGAATTGATTTGATTATCCCTGATATAGCTTATTTAGTAGAAAATAAAGATAAAGTCAGTGCTTTAATTGTCACACATGGACATGAAGATCATATCGGGGGAATCCCGTTCTTCTTAAAAAAATTGAATGTACCCGTTTATGCCACACGCTTCACACTAGGATTAATTGAAATCAAATTAAAAGAACATAAACTCCTAAGAGAAAGTGAACTTATTGAAATCAACTCAAACTCAAACTTGACAATTGGAGAAATAAGGGTAAGTTTTTTCAAAGTGACCCATAGTATTCCTGATTGCTTGGGAATAGTCTTTCACACACCAGAGGGTAATATTGTACATACAGGGGACTTCAAGTTCGATTTAACCCCTGCGAATAATGAGAATTCGGATATTCATAAAATGGCTGCAATCGGCAAAGAAGGGGTCTTGCTTCTATTATCTGAGAGTACCAATGCAGAGCGTCCTGGTTTGACCCCATCGGAACAAATAGTAGGTGAACATGTGGAAGCAACTTTCATGAAAGCCGAACGCAAAGTTATTCTTTCTACCTTTGCTTCAAATATTAGTCGCGTTCAACAAGTCGTGAATGCGGCACAAAAAACAAATCGAAAAATTGCGTTACTTGGACGAAGTATGGTTAATGTCATAGCGGTCGCTATGGAACGTGGTTATTTAACAGTTCCAGATGGAATGTTAATTGACCCACATGAAATCAATGAAATGGCTCCTGAAAGGGTGGCCATTTTATGCACGGGGAGTCAAGGAGAACCATTGGCTGCTCTTGCTCGCCTGTCCACAGGAAACTTTCGCGGTGTCGACATTTTACCTGAAGATACGGTTATCTTTGCAGCAGGTCCAATACCCGGAAATGAACGAAATATCACGAGTATCGTAGACAATTTATTTGCACTTGGAGCCAAAGTGATTTATGGATCAGGAAGTACATCTGGAATGCATGTTTCTGGCCATGGCTATCAAGAAGATTTAAAACTAATGCTTACATTAATGAAACCAAAATATTTTATTCCCATTCACGGTGAATTTAGAATGCTGCACCATCACCGTTTGTTAGGGGAATCCGTTGGAGTAGAGCAAGGAAACACGTTTATCATCAATAATGGGGATGTCGTCGATATTGAACATACCATTGCCCGTCAGACCCGGAAAATACCGGTGGGGAATACCTACATAGACGGGGGGGATGTCGATAATATTGGGGAAATTGTGTTACGAGACCGCAAACAACTTTCAGAAGATGGGATGCTCATGATTATTTTAACTATGAGCAAAGCGGAAGGAACGTTGATTTCTGACCCCGATACCATTTCTCGTGGATTTGTGGATAGAGATTTCTCGGAACTCCGAAGAGACGTTAATCGACTTACTATAAAAACTGTTAACGAGCTACAAGAAGCAAATAGAAACTCATGGAATGTAATGAAAAAACAAATAAAAAAATCAATACGACAATATGTATATACACATACTAAGAAAAAACCAATGATTGTACCTATACTTATTGAAATTTAATAGGGGGGAAGTTTAAAAAAAATGTAAAAAACAAATTAGATTAATAAGAAAATACAGCAACAAAAAAGGAAGACACCCTCACAAGTGTCTTCCTTCATGTTACTGAAGTCCTTTCATAAAGCCTTGAATTTTGTTGATAGCATAAATAAGGCCATACTTACTAAGATAGATACAGCTCCAATAACTCCAAAGTAAATTATTTCTGTAGCAGGATCGTATAATTTCACAACCTGTGCATTTATGGCTTGTGCAGATGCAGTAGATAAAAACCATAAACTTATTGTTTGTGCTGAAAAAGCAGCCGGAGCTAATTTTGTTGTTATTGATAACCCAGAAGGCGATAAACAAACTTCACCAATTACTATTAATAAAAAACTAAGAACTAACCAGATAGGACTCACTAAATCAACGATGTTCAGTCTAAAACATTTTTCTAATTGAACAAAAATCCCCTTAGGTATTAATCAAAAAGAAACCTATACCAATTAGGTTTCTTTTTTCTATGGATACTAATTAGGAATACCGCCACATCACCATCAAGTTAAGACATTTATTGTTATCCCAACGAAAAAAGATTTAAACTCTTATAAGTGGATAACTGTAACGAAAGGAAATTTCGTTTAGGAGGAACTTCAAAATATTAGCTTGATGGACTTGGAGTAGCACCACACATCCATCAAATTAAAAGACCATTCTTGAAATTGATCTTTATGAAATATCACAAAAAAATTTATAGTAATAATTCTGGTGTTACCTCTCTAGTTATTAGGATATTTTTTCTTAATATATGCATACTAAGCCTACTATAAAAGTTACATAGAAAGTGAGGGAATCATGGCTAAATTTTTGAAGCGTTTAAAATATAGAGACAATCCTAAGTCATTTTCAATACGAGACAATACTCATTTTCAGAAAAAAAATATTGAAGACTCCCTCTTAGGCGCTGATTTATCGAAAAACATAGCTGATATTCAGAATATATTTCGTCAAGCACCTGATTTAGTGATTCGCCGGTTTCAAATAAAAGCAGATGGATTAGAAGCCGCTTTAGTATATTTGTCTGGATTAACAGATAAAGAATTGATTCAAAATCATGTTCTAAGTCCTTTGATGAATAGTAATTTTGATACCAATACGGAGCTTCCAATTCCATTAGGACAAATCAAAATTATTAATACGTGGAGTCAGATTGAAAATGCTATTTTTGGAGGAGATAGTATTTTATTAATCCACAGTCGAACAACAGCACATCAATTGGATACGAAAGGATGGCCACAAAGAAATGTTGAAGACGCTCATAACGAAATAGCTCTAAAAGGTGCGCATCAAGGATTTACAGAAATTAGAAGTCAAAATATCGCAATGATTCGAAGGTATATTCCTCATCGTGAATTAACGGTAAAAGAAATAGTAATTGGTGTACGAAGCAAAACGAGGATTTCTATTTTATATTTGAAAGATGTAGCTTCTGAAGATGTGCTGAAGGAATTAGAAACACGGATTCATAATATTACAGTCGACGCTGTTGCTAGTAATGGGGAACTTATAGAATTCATTGAAGATAACCCGTACTCACCGTTTCCACAATTTATATTAACTGAAAGACCTGATTTGGCAGTATCTCACATTCTACAGGGCAGATTTGTAACTGTAATGGATCATTCGCCTAATGTGTTAATTGCTCCAACAAATTTTATTTCCTTTTTTCAAGGAGTGGATGATTACGGTACAAGGTGGTTAGTTGCTTCGTCTATTCGGATGCTTCGTTTTATCTCCTTTATAATTGCTTTATTTTTGCCTGCGAGTTATGTTGCGTTTATTTCCTTTAATTTTGAAGTTATTCCTGTAGAGCTGTATTTATCTATTGCAGAATCAAGAACGCGCGTACCCTTTTCTCCAGTTATGGAAGCGTTACTTATGGAAATAACATTGGAAACGATGAGAGAAGGGGCTTTACGGATACCTACTCCGATCGGTCAGACAGTTGGAGTTGTAGGTGGTATTGTCATTGGACAGGCGGCTGTTCAGGCGGGAATTGTAAGCAACATTATGATTATTGTTGTTGCTATTACAGCCATCTCTTCTTTTGTTATCCCTAATTATGATATGGGAGCGGCAGTAAGACTTTTACGCTTTCCGATGATGCTAGCAGCTGCCTTATTTGGAATTGTTGGACTTGTTATCGGGTGGATGACTTTAATTGGACATCTAATCAGTCTTGAATCGCTAGGTACTCCTTACGGAACGCCATTAGCACCGTTTCGCTTTGCAGATATGAAAGATGCTTTTTTACGCTTTCCTTTATGGGCAATAAGAAGGCGTCCTAAGGGTAATGGAACCATTCAATCTATTCGACAAGGAAAGAATCCTAATAAAAGGTGAAATTATGAAAAAGTATGCCTATAATGACATCACTCTTATGCAGTATATTGTTTTAATCAATGGAATGCAGGTGGCCACTGGCGTTTTATCACTTCCGCGCGTGCTTGCAGAAAACGCTGGAACAGATGGATGGATAGCTATATTGATTGGTTGGATATTCTCCACAATATCAGGTGTTTTTATCGTGAAAACTGCTGCAAGATATCCCGAGGACACGATTTATGACATTCTTATACGATTGTTTGGAAAAATAGTAGGGAAAGCATTCGTTGTTATTTACATGATGTACTTCGCTTTTTATACTTGTATCGTTCTTGTAAACGCTATGCTTTTTCTTAAGGGATGGCTTCTTCCGAAAACGCCTGACTATATCGTTATCTTTTTGTTTTCGATTCCTACCTTTTTTGTTGCGCGTAACGGTCCTCGTATTATAGGGCGATACTCCGAACTTTTTTTTTATATGGCGCTTTGGATTCCGTTGTTTTTTTTGATACCGCTTAAAGAGAACGGAGGTTGGATGCCCTTATTTCCGCTATTAAAAGAAGGGTGGAAACCTGTATTAACGGCTGTACCGACCACTATTTTTGCTTATTTAGGGTTTGATATTGCTTTCTTTTTATATCCTTTTTTACAAAAAAAACAGTATGCAGTCCATGGAATGGTTATTGCAAACACATTAACGATGTTATTTTATTTATTTACTACTATTGTTTGTTTTGCTTATTTTAGCCCTGATAGCATTACGCAATATAATCAACCGGTACTAAATTTAGTGAAAGTAATTGAATTTCGTTTTTTAGAACGTTTTGACATGATTTTATTGGCTGTTTACTTAACCATTGTTTCCACATCATGGATTCCTGCCCTATACTGTTCTGTATTTTGTTCAAGCCAATTACTTGGAAAACAAGATCATCGCTCTCATGTAGTTGTTCTCTTATTGCTCATTATCGGCATCATATTTTGGACTCATCCTAGTTGGAATGAAGCCGAAATTTGGCAACAGGTATTTTCGAATGCTGGATTAGGATTAACCTATATATTACCTATCATTTTATGGCTGTACTGCTGTCTATACGAGAAGTTTCGCCAGGGGAGGATACATTGAAAAGAAAAGTACTATGTTGTATTTTATTATCGGTGTTCATGATGACTGGATGCTTTGATCAAACAAATGTTGAAGATGTTTCTCTTACTCTTGTTCTTGGTATTGATTTAGATCGTAATGATAATTTATTAGTGTATATATCTAGCCCTGTTTTCAATAAAGAAGCAAAGATAAAAGAAGAAACTACTGGTGTGAAATCTGCTACGGTTCGAAAATCTAGAGACCAATTTGATGCTACGGTTATGGCGCTTACCGCGGGAAGTAAAACACAGGTTATTTTAGTTGGAAAAAGGCTACTGAAACGAAAAAACTGGGAAAATCACCTCGATCCATTTTACCGAGATCCCAAAAATACAGTTACTGCAAGGGTTATCGCTGTAGATGGACCTGTTTCGGACGTCATCTTCTATAGCCCAAAAGATAAGCCGCGGCTTCCTATATATTTAACAAAACTAGTTGATACCGCTTCTTTAAGAAATATCACAGTAAAAACAACTCTTCAAGAACTATATGAACAAAGAGCAGACAAAGGGGTAACAGCAAATATTACAGAGGTGAAAAAAAAGAATAAAATATGGGTGACAGGTACAGCTTTATTGGATGAAAAAGGAAGGTATAAATTAACGCTAAAACCTGATGAAAACAAACTATTACGCATTTTGCAACAAGGAACTACAGGTGAGTTTCTATTTACAATTCCAATTAAGCTAAATTCGGATAGCCAAGATAAAGATTGGATAAGTTTTACTGCCTATGGTATTAAAGTAAAGACAAAAGCAAGATATGATAATCATTTTATATTTAATGTAGATGTAAAGATGAGAATCGGTATTACAGAACGGCTTTTTTCGTTTAATACAAGAAAGGACGCAGCAAAATTACAAAAGGCGATTGAAACTAAGCTGGAAGCTGATTTCAAGCAATTAATACAAAAAATACAAACTGCCAAAATCGATCCTATTGGGCTTGGAGGATATGCAAGAACTTACACATATCCAGAATGGAAAAAAGTCCAAAATAAATGGAATAATGAATTAGCAAAGGGTGATGTAAACGTCAAGGTCAACATTAAAATTGGCGGGATGGGAACGATTAAGTAACATGAATTCAACTGTAATTCATAATAAAATTGCAAGTACCTTCTATATTTAGAAGGGGAAATGCTTTTAATAGGGATCCGTCCCATCACAATCAAGCTAATAACAGCCAATACCCCAAAATGAGAAGATTGGTACCTCAAGGTAAAAATGTGAATTTTCGTTTTTGGGGTACTTCAAAATGTTAGCTTGATAGCGATGTGGCGAGATCCCTAGTAATAAAAACAGATGCTGTTTTCTAGCATCTATTTTTATTGTATGAGATTTCTAAAAAATAATACTTTACAAACACAACACCTTTAATTAGAATAATTCATATAATTCGACAAAACACGACAAAAGAAATAATTTATTAATTTTCAGAAAAAGAAGAACATTCTAGACTTTTTTGGTAGTGTCCATATGAATCAGATAGGTAGATAAGATAATAAGGTAAATACCCAATATGATTCAGTGTTTATGGAATTGATTCCTATGAAGATTCGAAGAAAAGGTTCTGGTAAATATTTCACATAACTCAACACTAGCATTTAATCGTTTTAAATTAGCTAAATCTATACAAAATTATGCATAAAACAAGTATTAGAAAAACATACCTTATTTTTTGAAGGGGACACAGAGGATATGAGGAAGCTATTAAAAAAGAAATCTGTTACACAACTGTTAGAACATAATGAGAGTAAGAACTTAACGAAGACATTAGGGTTATTTGATTTAATTATGTTAGGAATAGGTTCAATAATTGGAACAGGAGTTCTTGTGTTAACCGGATTAGTAGCAGCAAGAGATGCTGGTCCTGCAGTTATTTTTTCATTTGTACTTGCAGCAATTGTATGTGGATTTATCGCTTTATGTTACGCAGAAATTGCATCTGCACTTCCGACTTCAGGTAGTGTATATACGTACTCTTATGCAACGATTGGTGAGTTTGTGGCACATTTAGTGGGTTGGACGCTACTCTCAATTTATATCGTGGCTACAGCAGCGGTTGCTAGTGGTTGGACAGGGTATTTTCATAATTTAACAAGTGGATTGGGGTTAGAAATACCCAAATCACTGTTATCGATTCCATCACAAGGCGGTATTATGAATCTACCAGCCGTGGTCATTACATTAATCATTACATGGATGTTGTCACGTGGTACAAAGGAAAGTAAACGTATCAATAACATAATGGTGTTAATTAAAATTGGAATGGTTATATTATTTATTGTAGTTGGTGTATTCTATGTAAAGCCAGAGAACTGGGCACCGTTTACACCATACGGTTTTAGTGGCGTTTTAGCTGGTGGAGCAGCAGTATTCTTTGCTTTTATGGGGTTTGATATACTGGCAACTTCGGCAGAAGAAGTAAAAAATCCACAACGAAATCTTCCCATTGGTATTATTGTATCGTTAATTATATGTACAATTATCTACGTTATAGTGTGCCTTGTTATGACAGGCATGGTTTCCTATAAAGAATTAAATGTACCTGAAGCAATGGCTTATGTAATGGAAGTCGTAGGACAAGATAAAGTTGCTGGTGTAATTGCTGCAGGGGCAGTAATCGGTCTTATGGCTGTTATTTTCTCGACTATGTATGCAGCAACACGTGTATTCTTTGCTATGAGTCGTGATGGACTGTTACCAAAATCACTTGCGAAGATTAATAAACAGACTGGAGCACCAACTTTTACAATTGGATTGGCGGGAATAGGAAGCTCTTTAATAGCTGGATTTATTGACTTAAAAGAGTTAGCAAATTTAGTTAATATTGGCGGTTTGGTAACGTTCGCATTGGTTGGTGTATCAGTTATTATACTGCGTAAGACGCATCCAAATTTAAAACGAGGCTTTATGGTACCGTTTGTACCTATATTACCAATCATTTCAATTGTAAGTTGTGTATTTTTAATGCTAAATTTACCATTAAGAACATGGGTGTACTTCAGTATTTGGATAACTATTGGAGCAATACTATATTTCATTTATTCGATGAAACATAGTAATTTGAATGAGGAAACAATTTCAAAAGCAAATGATAAAATAGCGAGATAATATCGATGCCAAGTAACTGACAGACTCAACTTCCACAGTTGAGTATTGTTCATTTGTGGAATAGAAATTCGATCCCGTTAGATAAACAATAACAGAGGGTAATAGATTAAAATATAGGGATTCTCTATAGTAAGTATAAGTAAAAAGCTATAAAGTAATTCAAATAATAGTTCCAGAGTAAGAGTGTGTTTTTCGAAAATTCTTCGATTAAAACACACTCTTTTTCAATTCTTTGCAAAAGGCCGCTAAATCTGTTAATGCTGCTGAAAATTATAAAAACCATCTTGAAAGACAATATAAAGTATTATCTCGTAATGGTGCATATCGAAAAGCGAAACGTGATGCCGGAATTCCTAATTCTAACCCGTATCAAAGACCTGTTCGTGTGTATGATTGGGGATACAGCCGAGATACGTGTGAAAATAGGTAATAGTCTTACTTTTACTCCCAGATACAATATATTGAACTAATAAATAGGAGTAATGATAGGGTAGATGATACTATCCCTTAGCGTAGAGTAGTGAAGGAAAACTTTTTTGTCATAGAGAATATATACAGAATAGAAATTTAAGTATGTACTTTCAGATGAAGGGAGAATCCTCATGAATAAATTTGTAAATGACAAGTTTTATGAAACGAGAAATAACCTATTAGAGGAGATTACTTTATTGAGTAATGCTCAATTTAATAGTAAGCCGGATATGAATAAATGGAGTATTGCACAAGTTTGTCATCACTTAGTTTTATTAGATGAAAGAGCTATAAAAGTTATTTCGTTTGGATTAAAAGAGATTGATAGTCTTCAAATAGAACGTCAAGAAATTCGTTCTATATTATTAGATAGAACGAAAAAATTTATAGCTCCAGAAATTCTTGAACCAAGCTTAGAACCATTTGAAGTTCAGCAAATGATTGACTTGCTGAACGATTCGAGAAAAAAATTGATGACTTTCCTTAGTACAGTAGAAGATGTATCCATACTGACAAAAAAGTCAGTGAAGCACCCTGCTCTGGGAGAATTACTTCTTGATCAATGGGTAGAACTAATATATTTGCATGAACAGCGTCACATAGAACAAATAAAAGAGGTAAAATTACTTTGTGAAGTTGAAATGTAAAAATCTTTGTTTATTTTTTGAGCGATTTGGGATAGCATCAAGGTTTCGGTTGATAAAATAGAAGTCCTGATGCTATTCCTTAAAAAAGAAAAGACACCCTAAGGTGCCTTCCTCCGACTTGATAACCACTTTAATTTTAATAATACTAATATGAGTGTTGGACTTCCATCCAAATATTATTTTACCACGTTAAGTTATATTGTTCATTGAGAAATATGGTTAAATTCTATATTTTATTTAAAAGCATCCATCTGTACTTTCTCGTAAATGTATCCAGCTTCTTTAGCTGTAATTCCAAAACGTTTAGCAGCTAAAGAAGCTACCTGAGGATCGTGTACTTCAGGGATGTAGTTTTCATCGTTATTTGTAAGGATGTTATATTGTTGTTTCATAAAGTCGAATATAACCGTATAGCTTATTCCATTACTTGCATATTGTTCCTTAGATGAAGAAGAAACTGTGTCGGAATTCGTAGTAATAGGTTCTTCTTTTTTATTTATTTCTATCAGGAGAGAGTTTTTATATACCAATTAAAGTAGAATTTAAACTATGTATTTTTTATATAATAAAATTAAAGGGGAAACGAAGAATAAATAGCATTTAAATCAAGACTAAGTTAAGGGGAAAGAATAAAAGTTCAGCAATACAAAATTGCTGAACTTTTATTCTTTATTCTTTCCTATTCTTCCTAAACTATCTTTAATAGTTGTTTCCCCAAGTTGAGTGTATAACAAAGCTGTATCTTGGCTGGTATGCCCAAGTTGTTGCATTACTTGTAACGAATCTTTTTCTTCCATATATAACTTATTTGCTAATGTATGTCTTAATTTATGAGGAGACATTGTTTTACCAAAGGATTTAGTATATTTTTCTACTATATCTTGGATAGCTCTAACTGAAAGGGGCTGTGCGGTATGTTTATACTTTGATAAGAACACATTTTTTAATTCTTTCCCTGGAGCATATTTGTTATTTCTAATCTCTAAATATTTTTCAAGATCATTCAATGCGATGGGAGTAATCCATACAGAATCTTCTTTATTTCCTTTTCTTATTACATCAATTAGCCTTTCTTTTAAATTGATATCTTCAGTACGAAGATCGGCCAACTCACTTACACGAATACCACTCCCAAGAAAGAGGGAAAGAATAGCAACATCACGTTCTTTATCTCTTTGAAAATAAAATAATTGATGTTTTGTTAAAGCTTTTTCATGTTCAAACTTAACATAATTTAAAAATTCTTGATCGTCATCATTATGGAATATTTTAGATCTCATACGCTTCGCACGGGCGTTTAACGTTTCTTTATCTTTATGTATTTCAATTTTAGCCATTACATTTCTATAAAAATAGCATTCTCCATCTTCATCTTCTGAAAGGGAAGTAAGATACTTAAATAAAGATTTTAAAGCTGAAATTTTTCTGTTAACAGAGGAATTTTGCATGTTCTGTTGTAGTTTTAGAAATCTCATAAAATTCTCAATATCTTTTTTCCTTAAATTCTCCAAATCAGAGAAGGATATGTCTTTAATGGGCTTAAATTCAATAATTTGTTCAGATAATAGCCAATTAAAGAAGACTCTAAAATCATATACATAATTCAGTAGGGTAGAGGGAGAGGCATCATGCAATTCTTTGTACTCCACAAATTCTTCTATGTAAAAGGGCATTTCATTTAAATTCTCGTATAATTTCTTACGATGTACGGATTTTTGACGTTGTTTGCTGTAATCCATAAAAATCACCTCATATATACTATAACAGAAAAATAACACGAACACAAGTTCGCGTTAAATTCAATTTTTACACAGACTTATTTACATAATTAAATTATGGAATACTAATATTTACTCGAAATTGAATGGGATATTGTTGTCATTCTAATAAAAGTTATAGATAACCAGGTGATAAATTTGTATTAGGCTATAAAAACTAGTACAAAAATTACATATAAATGTATGTAAAATAAAACAATTTTCATATATAAATTCATACAAAATGAAAACAGTATAAAAGTCGCTATAAAATAAGAATTGGTTAATTTAATCCTGATTAATCAGGAGTTAGTTAGATCAACACAAGAAAAACGCTTATACTTTAAAATGAAATTCACTATAAAAATTGTTTATGAGCAATTCAGTATATGATTATTTTTATATAAAACATGTATTATATAGGCGTATACAAATATGCTAAAACCGATGCATCTGACCTTGAAATCGCTAGACACTGTATTAGATTTTTATATGACTATCATATTCTTCGTAAAATTGGTATTTCGTGCGAACTTTGTAGTTCTATAAAAAGGACAATTTTTGCCACTCTCTTCTTATTGTTTGATTACTGCATATTTAATGTTTCAATATACTCATATTGAACTATTTATAACCACTTCATACATCTAAAAGTAATTTGTTTTTACTAAAGTATTTATTAATATTTTCTCAATGACTATTGAAATAAATAATACTAGGTTCACTTACAAAATATTGTATTCTTTCACCAATAATAAAACATCATATTTTCTTATAATTTTATAGATGGAATAACGTATTTTTAAAACATTTCTCTTGAACATTCTTTTAGTTGTTCCATAGCAATCTTTCGCGCATGTTCCTCACTATATATCAAAGTCAATCCTTGTGATATATAACTCCAAAATTCATAACCACAATCCTCCATCCATATATAGGCTTCTGTTGTATATAGACCATCTTTTCTTTTAATGATTTGAACCTTATAGTTTTTACTTGGAGAAAAAAACTCTTGTATAACCTGCTCCATTTATGAAATAACCTCCTTAAATCTGTTGTATAAAATTATATTTTCACATAAACCCGTAAATAGAAATTTCTCTTCTACGACAACATGATCATTATTATTCATTTGCTGAATTGGTGAAAGCTCATCTCCATCATATTCATCACGGATTTCGCCTACAATTTCTTCTAGAATATCCTCAATGGTTACCAAACCAGCTGTGCCGCCATATTCATCATATAATACAGCTAATGGAATACGTTTCATTTGCATTTTTAATAATAGATCATGTATCGTAATGGTTTCAATTGCTTCAATTACTAGACGCGTATACGAGGAAATAGAATTAAATTCTCTTGATTCATTACTCACATAACGAATCAAAAAATCCTTTACATTCACCATACCGATGATTTCATCTTTGTCTTCTCCAAATACAGGATAACGTGTGTACTTTTCATCACGGATTATGTTTATATGATCTGCTAAAGAATTATCTACATCTAGCCCAATAATTTCTGTACGAGGGACCATGATTTCTTTTGCAATACGATTATCAAATTCAAAAATATTATTTACATATTTATATTCAGCTTGATTAATTTCTCCACGCTCATAACTTTCCAAAAGAATCAATCGTAATTCTTCTTCTGTATGTACTACATTATGCTCTGATGCTGGTTTTAAACCAAATAGTCTTGTAATCATCCTTGCAGAGCCATTCAATAAACGAATAAACGGATACATGATTTTGTGGAAACAGATAAGCGGAGCTGAAAGCAATAAAGTAACCTTCTCAACCTTTTGAATCGCAAATGTTTTGGGTGCCAATTCACCAACTACAACATGTAAGTACGTCATAATAGTAAAAGCAATTCCTAAAGATAATACACCTGCAACTGTATTACCTAATTGACAAGCTGACAAATATTCATCCAGGTTTGACGTCACTTTTTTAGCTGCCAACGCACCCTTCTTTCCTTCTAATACAAATTGGTCAATCTTTGAACCTCTTACTTTTACAATAGCAAACTCAATTGCTACGAAAAACGCGGTACATGCGACTAAAACCGCTACCATAATTAAATTAAATATGTCCAAATAATCCCCTTAGTTTCCTAAAAACTAAAGGAGTTACCTCCTTTAACGTGGATGCCATTACGTATCAATTATTTCGTAATGATGGATTGCTGGCAGATACACTCGTATCTGGGAAATATGAAGTCGGTAATAATATAGATATGCTATATTCCTTTAACTCCACATTTACGTGGGTAGATACCCCAGGGGATCCAGTAGTGCCAAATGATCCAGTTAATTATCATATTGTGGCGAATGTAGGGGATCTTAGCGGGACCATAACATCAGCTCAAGTCAGGAATCGTGGATTTTCTGCTTTAAGACTTACCCCGACCGACCCAGTTTAATTAAAAATAACAATCACCTATCCCACTACCAAAATGAAATTACTAAATTTTCTACGTTTAACAAACCGATTAGTTGGCTTTTGCTAGCTGCTCTTTGTTATGAATACTAATTAATTACCCCAAGCGCACTTCAGAAAAGCTTCATATAATATGGTGAACCCTTTAATCCTTTCTTTTGAGTAAATGATCTCGTCAAGAGAGCACTTTATTAAGTGCTCTCTTCGTGTTTCAAATACATACAAAATAAAATTTTTATTAAAACGGTAATTCTTTATTTCTCAATATAAAGAGTCTAAAATTCCCACTAATAATCATGTAATATATATGTAAAGAGTAAGGTAAGAGTTACTCTTTGCCATTTTAGGAGAGGATTTTCTATTCAAAGCAGATTCTCTTTTGTTTTGATAAACCCTTACTAAAATAGCGTTTTTGTTCAGCTTCCTGTTTTTAATCCCCACACCTTGGCAAAATATAATCTCATATTTCTTTCAACTTATTACGTTGCAAGTGTCTACACTAAATTTTTAGACAAACATAAAATAAGTTGAGTCTAATAATAAAGGAGGAATAAATATAAAAAATCGTCACATGCTTACAGTCAAATTCACTTCATTTAATGGGACTTCGCTGACTGGCATCACTATAGAAGGCTTCACGCTAACAGCGAACGTCACGTTAAATACAATCTATCATCAAGCTATTCTCAATCAAATTTCTCCGCAGGACCCCGTTCATCCCCTAATCATGAACTATAACGCCACCTTCATATCTGGTAGAAGAACTGCTATCTTGAATGCCGTGACTGCGCTCGCAAATGCTGGGACGAGCGCGCAGGTCCGTCTGGAGCCCTACAACAATACTATTACATCCTTCCGTCCTATTTCCTCAATAATTTAAGTCAGATACCCGTCACAGTTGGATCTTAATTTCCGACCGTGACGGGTACGGATCTGTTCAGGCGAGTAGTCCTCGAAATTACGATTGGTACATATCCTTATATTTATCGATATGCCCAGCCTGGACAAACAAGTCATACTTGATACTTTTGTTACAGGAGACTTCTTTTCTCTCGACACTGGGGCCGAGTTTGACGGAAGTATTGAAATTGAATTTTTGAGAGATGGGAATCCAATTACAACTGGTAATGAACAAATTTACAATGCAATTTCAACCGACCAATTCCCTCAAATAACCGCGAATTCTTCTGTCATGTGGGGGAATACTCCATCGCTAGGAACCTATCACTATAGACTATCCATTAGCACGTCTAGAACTAATACAGATGACACTAGAAATACTTTAGGACCTCGTGCTATTAGAGCAATAATTGTTAACACACTTTAATGATTAAGTAAAATTGTGCAAGTCCAAAGTCCCTTTTAATACTTACAGGGGCTTTTATTATTTATTTATAAATTTAAAATCTTTTGTTAAGTAAAACCCGTCTATATGATGAATACCTAATCTATTAATTAACAAAATTCGAATTTTATTGAGCTTTCTTTCCTTCAGTTTTTATCTCCATCAGTTGCTCCATCTCCTTTTAATCTTTCATCCGGACGCACAATTCTTTGTAGTTTTTCAGCTCCTTCACCACAAGTCTTCGCATCTCCCTTTCATCGATGTCTTCAAAAAATGACAACTGATTCATACAATATGGTTCCCCCTCTGTTCGATCTTCTTTCTTGAATAGTTACAGCTTATCTTGGCCATACTGTATTTGCATCTAGATTATCATCTTGAAACTGAGCAGTTAGCTTTTGCTAGCTGCTTTTTTAGCCATCTTCTTTCTTACTAAACAAAAATATGGTCATATTTTACTTATATTGCGCATCTATTAAATACGATTAGAACTATTTGGAGGTGAACATATGTCAAAGGAGGATGAACTGGATTCACCGGGGATTTTACAGAGCGCCGCAGTAGATCCAATTTTAATTGGTTCCAAGTTACCTACTATTCCACCATTTACGCTAGCTACAGGACAGACTGGTTCAACCAGAGTAACTAAGCCGACTGGCATCGTTTCAGTTATATTTAGGCAAATTAGCACTCCTGCACCTGCCTCAACTACCCTCACATTACCGGCTATTAATGTAGAAGTTAATCAAATAGTAAAGTTAGAAGGGGTTTTCAGATCTGAATATGTTTCTAACCCCAGCCTTACAGAATTTAGTGTATCTTCAGTTCTTAATTTAGTGAGAGATGTCACCATTATTGCGATTCAGGTAGAAGCTCAAACGAATATTCAGAAACCGGCAAATACTCAAGCCTATTTAACCCACAATGTTTCAGTAATCTGGGTAGATATCCCTCCACCTGGGACTTATGTATACCGTCTGAATATGTCTGCCTCGGGAGTTAATATATCAACTAGCACTATTATGGATAGAAACTTAACTGCTACAGTAATTAGCATTTAAAGTTTAATTACTATAGATGCTCCCCATCGTTTTTTAAAGGACCACTACAACAAAGCTGGTGTCCCTCGAATTCGTGTTCATGATTTACGTCATACACATGCAACACTCATGCTTCAGGCTGGAGAGCATCCTAAAATCGTTCAAGATCGATTCGGTCATTCTTCTATCCAAATAACTTTAGACAAGTACAGCCATATCACACAAAACATGCAGCAACAAGCCGCAGAAAATTTTGAAAATGTAATTTTAATTGTGGAGCACAAGCCCCTAGTACACTACCTGCCATCGGTTTTGCTTTCAATGCTACTTCACCTCAATTCACAACATTATTCACGCCACTACTATTACCTAGTACGGGCCCAAATCCTAATATCACTGTTCCTGTATTGAACTCCCCCACTTTCACTTCGTTTAGAAGAGGGGGATTCCTAAGTAAAGAGTTCTATCGAACTCTAATTTATTAGGCTATC
>NZ_JAEHBK010000039.1:0-26564 GCF_016483685.1 Bacillus cereus group sp. N8
AAAAGTGCCGGTGAGAAATGGGATGTATTGAGAAAAGGTACAAAATGGGTAGGGGAGAACATCCCTTTCCTAAAAGGACTTGCTGATGATGCCTTGGTGTTGGAAGGTTTTTTAGGGGCGGCAGGATCCGCTATTAGTGGGATAGCGATAGGTGCGACGAAGCTAGGAAGCCTAATCGGGGAGCTTGGTGAGTGGGGTATCAACTCGATACGTGGCGTAGAAACAGAACAATGGAAACTGGACGATATATATGGAGCAGGTAATACGATAAAAAGTCTTGGACAAGCTATCATCAGTTGGCAGGATTATCCTAAGTATGGTAAGGCACTAGTTAACTCCGTAAAAGGTTATGTGGAAAAAGCATTGACTGATCCTTATGCTCTTGGTGGTGCGATATTTGATATTGGCAGTTGTTTTGTCGGCGTTGGTGAAGTAACCGCCGCAGTGAAAGGAACAGCTGCATTCGGAAAATTCGCAGAGGGTACAAAAGTCTTTCAAGTAGCCGCGAAAAATAGTAAAATAGTTGGTAAGTTGGAAGAAGTAACGGCATTCATGAATAAGTTGCCAGATAGTATGAAGAATGTCGTGGAGAAGATTAAAAATATTGAGATCCCGAATTTATTCCCTGAACCTGCGCTAGCAGGTGGAGGGAATGTAGGAGAAAGAAAGACACTTGGAGAGTTATTTTCTGCTGTTAATAGTGGAACTAGGGGCACGGGTAATACCGTAAGTGATTATCTTGATGATATAATTGTGAACGGGAATGTCGATGCTGGTAAGATGAATAAGCTAAAAAATGCTATTCAAAATAATACTTTTAGTAAAGAAGAGTTGGCTGAGATTAGTAAAAAGATGTCTGATTTAGGCATTACTAAAGAATATAATGAAGCATTACTTAAAATTGTTTTTGGTAAGTATCTTAGAGGACTAATAGGTGACCCACCTACTGATATGAGAAATCCACATGCACATCATATTCTATTTAAAAAAGGTCTTGGCCAGGAGCAAAAAGAACTTGTTCAAGAAGGTCAAGAAATATTAAGAAGGTATGGGATAGACCCAATAATTGGTGAAGAAAACCTTGTTTGGGCACCAAATGCCGTAGTAGGACAACATAGTTTTGATGCTTTGGAGATTGTTGTAAAGCGGTTAAGGGATGTTGAAGCAATGGACGGTGACCTTGATGATATTGTTGAAGCTCTTAAAGATTTAGGAGATATAGCTAGTACAAGATAGTAGAGATACAGGAGGTAATGTTATGGATGAAAAAAGTTTAAATAAAGCAATAAGAAATGCAATTAAAATTGGTGATATTAATGAAGTAAAACGTTTAATAGGAGATAATCCAGAATCTTTACATTCAATGACACCATTTGGTACGTGGTTACATGTTGCAGCAAAGAAAGGACATTTTGGAATAGTGGAATATTTAATCCATAAAGGAATCGATGTTAATACGAAAGGTGATATATTTGATGCTTCCCCTTTAAGATTGGCAGCAGGAGAGGGGCATTTGGAGATAGTAAAGTATTTAATTGAGGCTGGTGCAGAATTAGATGTGAGCTTAGCAAAAAGAAATTCATTATTTGGTGCGATTTATGGTGGACATAAAGAAGTAGCTGAGTTTCTAGTTGAAAAAGGAATAGATATTTCAATTAAATACACTGGAGAAAATATTAAAAATATGGATGCTTATGAATATGCTAGAGAATTTGGGCAAACAGAAATTGCTGAATATTTAAAGCAGAAGATGGATGAAAAAGAATAGGCTGTTAATAAGTACATACTCCATGACGGTTGTACCATCATAGAGTATTATGTGTAATGATAGAATAGAAAAAGAGGTACGAGCTTAGGCGAGATGACATTTTACTATGCGACGAATATAAAGACATGGAATGGACATGAAACTAAAGAACTCGTAAACTTGTAAGTTTTAACGTAGTAGTTGTCACGACATATAAAAGGTGTCATACTATTACCATAAAACTTACAAATTTAATGCTACTTAAAAAAATGAACTTAAAGCACTTGATTGTCTATGATAGGCAACAAGTGCTTTTTTAATTGATTTGTATGCTTTAACTTTATAAATAGTTGGTAAGTTGGAAGAAGTAACGGCATTCATGAATAAGTTGCCGTATAGTATGAAGAATGTCAGGGAGAAGATTAAAAATTTTCATATCCCGAATGTATTCCCTGAACCTTTGGCAGCAGGTGTTGGGAATGTAGGAGAAAGAAAAACACTTGGAGCGTTATTCTCTGTTGCTAAGAGTGAAACTAAGGGTACGGGAAAAGTGTATCCAACGAGGCAAATAGATTCAGTAACAGAAGCACATATAATTGATAGAGTGAAAGAACTAAGAGGGAATTTAACAAGTAGGTATAAGAAATCTGGTAATTTTGCTGTTGCAGAAGTGGATGTCAGTGGGATAAGCAAATCTGAATTTTATGCTCAAAGTAGCATAAATGAACTTAAAGGAAATCTTGAGCATAAGGTGCCTGATATTTCTTTACAACCTGAAAATCCAATGTTTAAAGCTACAGAAGCAGTTGGTAAAGAGGGGGAGAGTTATTTAAGGAAAACAGATACGGAGTATAAAATATTAAATGATATTGCTTCTAGGCTTGGAGAGAATACACAAGCTACAGGGAACATTAAGTTATTTACAGAATTGGATACTTGCGACAGTTGCAGTAAAGTCATAGCAGAGTTTGCAGCTAAATATAAAAATATTGAATTAGAAGTCATACACAACAATGGTAATAGGATTATTCCTTAAACTTAATTTTTTTGGAGGGGAAAACTAATGAAAGACTGGGAGTATAATGAATTATTTGATGCGATTCAGGAGATATATGAAGAGTTGTTAGATGAAGACAGGGGATATAGGTATGCTATAGCAAAACTAGCGGATGAATTTGATAACTTAGGTAAGATAGAAGATGTTATTGTTGATACTGCTATTGGAGAAATTGCAATCGGCCATGAGAAAGTTTTTGTCGGACGCATTGAAGGTATAACAAAGAGATTAAGCATGTTTAATCCACAAGAAGCAGGAGATGAATTAACATTAGAAGAAATAAAAGACTTATCGAGACGAATAAATAAGGTAATAGAAGGATTAAAAAATGTTGAGGTTGATTATAATCCTTCAGCAGAATAGTGATATTTATAAAGGATTGATTACATTAGCTGATTATATAAGAGTAAAAAGCTCATGATGGTTGTACCATCATAGAGTACTGTGTGCAATTCTAGAATAGAAAAGAAGTACGAGCTTAGGCGAGATGACATTTTACTGGCCGATGAATATAAACACATGGAGTGTATATAAAACTAATGAACTCGTACAAATTCGTAAGTTTTAACTTAGTAGTTGTCACGACATATAAAAGGTTTCATACTATTACCACAAAACTTACAAATTTAATGCTACTTAAAAATAGATGAAATTAAAGCACTTGATTGTCAATTATGACAACGAGTGTTTTTTTGCATTTTAGCGTAGAAATAAGTCGGTACACGTATAATTTTATAAGTATACTAAGGGTACGGGTAATACTGTAAGCGATTATCTTGATGGCTGGTAGTGTCAATGCCACAAAGATGAATAAGTTTAAAAATGCTATTCAAAATAATATTTTTAGTGTAGATGAGTTGTCTGAGATTAGTAAAAAGATGCCTGATTTAGGCATTTCTAAAGAATATAATGAAGCATTAATTAAAATGAATTTTGGTAAGTATCTTAAAGGACTAATAGGTGCCCCACCTGCTGATATGATAAATCTACATGCACATCATATTTTATTTAAAAAAGGTTTAGGTGAGGCTCAACAAAAACTTGTTCAAGAAGGTCAAGAATTATTAAGAAAGCATGGGATAGAACCGATAATTGGTGACGAAAATCTTGTTTGGGCACCAATTAGAATCGCTGGACAACACGGTATAGAACGTCTTCAGCATATTGTTGATAAGTTGAAAGAAGTAGATGCTATGGGTGGAACTCGAACTCGTAAAAGAATGGTTCTTAGATGAGTATAAGATCATAAAATCTCCTAAAACAGTTTATGATCCTTCAAAATATAGTAATGAAGAAATGTATCAGTGGGACTTGGAAGCAATGACAAATGGATATTTAGAATGGTACTTGATTTGTGGTGAAGTATCAAACGGAATGAAGTTTATGGGGTATTTTAGGAATGGAGAAATTACAAACTTCCACCCAGTAACAAGTTTTGATTAAGATATATCGTTAGGAGAATGTTTATGAACGAGAAAAAGATTATGGATGATGAATGGAATAAGAATTTTATTAGAGGGATTTTTATTAATAAATCAAGAATAATAAAATGTATAAATGTAATTTTAACAAAAGAAGAAGTTATTTTTGATAATGTTTGTATGATAGCTACTTACGGTACCTATGATGATGGTGATTCTGAAAGATGTGAGATGGATGAGGTTGTATTAAGCATGGAATTTCCCGGTTACCCAGAAGAGATATCATGTTTAAAATATAAAGAGTTTTTTAAAGTAATAGAGTATGGCTTAGAAGAGAAGATTTCTAGATTTGAGGAGTCAGAAAAAGAAGAAATCTTAAAGGAACTTGAAAAAGCAAGGAGTTTAATTGGATAGTTTTTAGTTTAGATTAAAAATATTAAAGTTAGAAATCTCAATGCAAAAGTTTAATTAAGCTAACTACAATATACTAAAAATTGAGTTCAAATGCATAAATACTTTGAATTGAATATTTCTAAATAAACTGGAAAGATTCAAATACTTACTGCATAATTAAGCAGTGAGTAGGGGGAAAGGGGGCAGAATGGTAGATAAAATTAAAAAGTGATTTAAAGTTGATGAAACTAAAAAATAGTTTTAAAATACTCTGCCACTTAATCACCTTTTGCTCTAAATTAAAGATGTAATGAAAAGAAGAAATAGATTTATATTATAACTAAGAATAGAACCAATGTCTCTAATGGAAGGAGCGTTGGTTCTATTTTTATGTGAAGAAGCTGGGAGGATTAATAATAATGTATCTGAATATAGTAATAAAAACAGAAATGATCATATACAAACGTAAAACTAGTTAGAGAAAATCTGGATTCAAGGCTGCGGCTGATTTGATTTCACCGAGTATGCCGAAAAGCCAGTTCGATGAAAAACTGGTTGCCGCCAGCAAAGAACTAGAGGATACAATTCAAAAAGTACAGCAATTTGAAAGCAAAAAAGAAAAAAGCAATGCGGAAGACATTCTCGATGTCCTAAACAAACAAGTACAAATTGCAAGGGGAATGAGTAGTTTAGCCTATACTGATCCGAAACTGCAAGCTTTCTTTGCGCAAGATGCGTTGGCAAAAGGCCTTCATGAAATGGATACACAAATCACGAAGGCGGAAAATATGATAATTTTATGATTAGAACAGAAAACTTACCAGGTGGATTTGCTGAACCTTGTAAGAATTGTAGTAGAACGTTTTTGGATTTCCATAATATTGATTACTAGGAGGAATGAAAATGAAAATATCAAATAAGACAATAGAAGAATTAAAAAAAGCGGGATGGTATGAGGGTAGAAAAATAGACATATCAGAAAATGTAAAGTTTCTTGAAGAAAGAGGCTTTGAAGTTTTTGAAAGTGCAAAAAAATTTATGGAGGAGTTTGGAGAATTACGAATTAATGTTGAAAACATTTGGCCAGATGGATTGGTCATATCTAAACATACCACTTGCATTAAGGAAGTGATAGGTGTGTTAGATAGTTCGTGTTTTGGTTTAGAAAATTTTATTGATGATAAGGTTATTCCTATAGGCTCACTCTATAATTTTGAAATAGATTTATACATATCAGAATCAGGAAGAATGTTTAAATCAATAGGATGGGTAGGAGATAATGTTTTGGAGGCACTTGAAAATGTTATTCTTGAAAAAGAAACAGTAATTTGGGATAAATTTAAAGGGTAATAATACTTTTTTTAATGCAAAATTATGCCCAAACCTACTGCATAACTGTAATTAAGCGGTAAGTAGTGGGAAGGGGCTAGAGTGGTAGATAAAATTAAAGGTAATTTTAAGTTAATGAAACTAAAAACTAGTTTTAAAATATCTTGCCACTTAATCATCTTTTGCTCTAAATGAAAGATGTAATGAAAAGAAAAAATAGATTTATATTATAACTAAGAATAGAACCAATGTTTCTAATGGAAGAGGCGTTGGTTCTATTTTTATGAAAAGAAATTGAAAGGAGTAATAACAATCTATTAAATAATTGAAGATTCTAAGATAAGTCCAATTGAGAATGATAAGTGCCCTAAATGACATTAAAGCTTTCATAGAATTTTTAGCAACTAAAGGATTTTATTTCAATAATAATCTATAAAGATTCTACGTAACTATTCAATAATTGTACAGAAGTTTGGAGCGCAAGAGATGCAATATTAAAAGGTGCAAGATATGATAATTTTATCGTTAGAACGGAAAACTTGCGAGGAGGTTTTGCCAAACCTTGTGAGAATTGTAGAAGAACGTTTTTGAATTTCTATAATATTGATAACTAGGAGGAATGAAAATGGAAATATCAAATAAGACAATAGAAGAATTGAAAAAAGCGGGATGGTATGAGGGTAGAAAAATAGACATATCAGAAAATGTAAAGTTTCTTGAAGAAAGAGGTTTTGAAGTTGTTGAAAGTGCCAAAAAATTTATGGAGGAGTTTGGAGAATTACGAATCAATGTTGAAAAAATTCGGCCAGATGGATTGGTCATATCTAAACATACCACTTGCATTAAGGAAGTGATAGGTGTGTTAGATAGTTCGTGTTTTGGTTTAGAGGATTATATTGATGAGAAAGTTATTCCTGTAGGTTCACTAAATGATTTCGGGCTAAATTTATATATATCAGAATCAGGAAGACTATTTAAATCAATAGGATGGGTAGGAGATAATATTATGGAGGCATTGGATAATATTATTCTTGCAAAAGGAACAGTGATTTGGGGTAAATTTAAAGGGGAATAATAATTTTCTAATTAAAAATTATGTCCTAACCTAACCAACTGCATAATTGTAATTAAGCAGTGAGTAGGTGGAAGAGTAATAGATAAAAATTAAAAAGTGATTTTAAGTTGATGGAACTGAAAACTAGTTTTAAAATATCTTGTCACTTAATCATCTTTTGCTCTAAATGAAAGATGTAGAGAAAAGAAAAAATAAATTTATATTATAACTAAGAATAGAACCAATGTCTCTAATGGAAGGAGCGTTGGTTCTATTTTTATGCAAAGAAGTTGGAGGATTAATAATAATGTATCTGAATGTAGAAAGAAAAACAGACATGACCATATACAAACGTAAAACTAGTTAGAGAAAATCTGGATTCAAGGCTGCAGCCAGCAGGAGCTTTTGATGCATCTGTAGCAAATAATCAGTGGTTTGAGAAAAAAACAGCACCGTTTTTTGAAAACTTGAATTTGAAGAGTGGTTCGAAGGATTTAGAATTAAAAGAATTTACTAAGGGTACGGGTAAAGGTAGTGCTGGAGTAAGTGAAGTTAAAACATTAGTGGACAAAGAAAAACAGTTTACAAACGGTAGGAAAAATAGGTTGAAACCGAATGTTAGGTATAAAACAGGGGAATACGACTATTTTTATGAAGCAGATAACCTTGGAAGAATTGAAAAATTTGAAACAGATAAGCTACAATTAACTGAAAGAGAGAAGAGATTATCACATAGTAAAAATACACCCGGTAAAGTAAAAGGACAAGACCATGCAGGGCATTTAGCAGGTGATAGATTTGGTGGTTTACCTAAACTAGATAATTTAGTTTCTCAATTAGAGAAAGTTAACAAAAGTATATATAAGAGAATAGAAAATCAATGGGCAACAGCGTTAGAAGAAGGGAAGCATGTCAAAGTAAAGGAATTAAATATGATGGAGATAATTTATGACCATCAGAATTTAATATACAATACGAAATAGATGGAAAATATTTTGAGCGTGATATTTTAAATTCAAAAGGAGATTATTATGAATAAAGTATTTGAAGATTATTTTAGTGAATTACATGCAGATATGGTTTCTATATGTTTAGAATACGTAGAGGATAGAGCAAACAAAATATATATTTATTGCTCTTTTGAAGATAATGTTATAGCAAGTGACTATTTCTATAATATAAATGGAGAAATAGTAGAGCGCCATAAAATAAATGACATTATAAGTAGTAATGAAGAAAAATATGATACCTCTATAGAACGACAAAAAGGTGTTGTTAGAATATTAAATAATGACATGAAGAATATGATTAGGCTATGTAAAGAATATAAAAGAGAAATGCCAACAGAAATGAAATTAGTATATGATGTATTAAAAACTAGCTTGAAAGCAGAATATAAATATGATTTGGTATATTCTAATGATCCAATTAAAGAAGCAGATGATATAGCTATGGAATGGTTTAATGAGTTAAAAAAAGGAAATTAGATATTATTTAAAAAGTAAAGGATGCTTAATTCAAGAGTATAAAGTCTTGAATAGCATCTTTTTATTTTTTTGTTACTAGGGGTTTGAAAATGTTAGTCTATTTGAATAGTATAGTTAATTTGAGTCAATATCGTGGACACAAAAAAGTTAAATCTAAGCGATTTCTTTAACCAAATTTTTTATTGCTTGAGAAGTTTTATAACGGGTGTTAATATAGCTTCGCTTACAGTTATAAAATCTCTCAATGTATTGCAATAATGCTAGAGTTGCTTGCTTAAACGTGACATATTGTGTGAAGTGTACTTCTTTTTTAGAATGGCGTGAAACGACTTGATACAAGTGTTATCATACGGACACTTCCTCTTTGAAATCTATTGTAAAAGGTAAGAACTTCATGAAATTGCGTCCATATAATCATACGAATATACATGAACTTAAAACGCTTGATTGTCTACAATAGACGATGAGTGATTTTTTGCGTTTTAGCATAGAAATGATATATTATATTTTTATAAATCCATGAAGTGATTTATAGATTATAATGGCTATGTATAATGTAAGACCGTAGTAGAGAAATATTATAAAAAGTGTCAAAGCAACAACCAACCATGGATTAGTAGCAAAATTGCAATTGGTAAGCAAGACTCTTCAGTTCTAAAGAATTAATCTAAGGAGTGAAAAAGTAGTATGAGAGAATTTGAAGATAAATTTAGTGAATTGCAAGCAGATATGATATCTATATGTATGGAATATATTGAGGATAGAGCAGATAAATTATATGTTTATGCTTCTTGTGAAGGAAATATTATTTCGAGTAAGTTCTTTTATTTAATTAACAATAAGTACGTAAAATGTCATAAAGTGAATGATGTATTGAAGGATGGAGACGAAAGATACGATGTGTCTCCGAACAGAATGCTCATGGTTTTGAACATAATAAATGAAGATATTGAAAAAGTAGAAGCATTATGTAAAGAATATGAGAGAGAGATGCCGACCGAGATGAAATTAATCTATAATGTTCAAAGCGGCAACTTTAAAGCTGAATACAATTATGATTTGGTATATACGAATGATGATGTTAAAACAGCGAATCATATTGCTGATGAGTGGTTTGAAGAAGTGAAAAATAATAACCTTTAAAAGGTTTACAGTAATAGTTATATCTAAGTTGAATGGACAACTCATGGTGGTTGTACCATCATGGGGCACTATATGCAATTCTAGAATAGAAAACGAAGTAAGAGATTAAGCGAGATGACATTTTAAGCACATGGAATGTATATGAAACTAATGAACTCGTACAAACTCGTAAGTTTTAACGTAGTAGTTGTTATGGTATATAAAAGGTGTCATACTTTCATTATAAAACTTACAAATGTAATATTACTTAAAAACATATGAACTTAAAGCACTTGATTGTCAACTAAAGACAACAAGTGCTTTTTATTTTGGGATTATAACATAGGGTACGGGTAAAAGTAGCGCTGAAGTAAGTGAAGTTAAAACATTAGTGGACAAAGGAAACATTTTACAAACGGAAGAAAAAATAGGTTAAAACCGAATATTAGGTATAAAACAGGGGAGTACGACTATTTTTATGAAACCAATAGTCTTGGAAGAATTGAAAAATTTGAAACAGATAAGCTAGAATTAACTGAAAGAGAAAAGAGATTATCACATAGTAAAAATACACCCGGTAAAGTAAAAGGGCAAGACCATGCAGGGCTTTTAGCAGGTGATAGATTTGGAGGATCACCTAAAATTGATAATTTGGTTTCGCAATTATCTGATGTTAATTTGAAGCAATATAAGAAGATTGAAGAAGAATGGGCTGCGGCTTTGAAAGCAGAACCCCCTAAAGAAGTAACAGTTAATGTTGATATAATTTACTCTGGAAGCGATATGCGTCCTGAGAAATTTAAAGTTCTGTATACCATTGATGGTAAAAGAAACTTAAGAGTTCTTGAAAATTAATTTAAGGAGTGAAAAAGTAATATGAAAGAATTTGAAGATAAGTTTAGTGAATTACAAGCAGATATGATATCCATATGAATGGAATATGTTGAAAATAGGGCTGATAAAGTGTATGTTTATGCTTCACGTGAAGAAGGGGTTACTGCAAGCGACTTTTTTTATTTGATTAATAATAAGTACGTAGAGCCTCATAAATTGAATGATGCGTTGGAAGATGGGGATGAAAGATATGATACATCAGCAGAACGAAATTTTATGGTACTAGATATCCTGAGTGAGGATATCGGAAAAATTAAAGCATTGTGCCAAGAATATAAAAGAGATATGCCTACTGAGATGAAATTAATATATGATGTTAAGAGTGGCAAGTTTAAAGCTGAGTATAAGTATGATTTAGTATATACAAATGACGATGTTAAAACGGCTGGGCATATTGCTAATGAGTGGTTTGAGGAAGTGAAAAATAATAACCTTTAAAAGGTTTACAGTAATAGTTATATCTAAGTTGAATGGATAACTCATGGTGGTTGTACCATCATGGGGTACTATATGCAATTCTGGAATAGAAAACGAGGTGTGAGATTAGGTAAGATGACGAATTACTAGGCGATGAATATAAACGCATGGAATGAACATAAAACCAACGAACTCGTACAAACTCGTAAGTTTTAATGCAATACTTGTCCCGATATATATAAGGTGTCATACTGTTACTACAAGACTTACAAAATTAACAATACTTAAAAACAAATGAACTTAAAGCACTTGATTGTCTATGATAGGCAACAAGTGCTTTTTTAATTGATTGGTATGCTTTAACTTCATAAATAGTTGGTAAGTTGGAAGAAGTAGCGGCATTCATAAAAGTATGAAGAATGTCGTGGAGAAGATTAAAAATATTGAAATCCCGAATTTATTCCCTGAACCTCCGGCAGCTGGCGTTGGGAAAGTTGGAGGCGTAGGATCAAACTCTCTGAAAGATGCGTATCAGTATGTGACAGGGATAAATCAAAGGATTAAACATAATCTAAATCGTAATAAAATGGAAGAAGAAACTAAAGAAAGCTATGAAAAAGCTATGAAAAAGCTATGAAAAAGCTATGAGGAATGTTGCTGGAAATCTACCTGATTATAATAAAAAGCCGATAATGCCAAGGCAGTATAAGCGGAAGGTTTATAATGAAGATGGAACAAGTACATATACATTTGTTTCAAAAAGAAACGAAAAAGAATATGACGTGAAGTATGATAAAGACGGTTTTCCTCTATTCAACTCTAAGGAAGAAATGCTTTTAGATAAATCGTTTTATGTAGAACCAGATAAAGTACAATTTCGAGAGTTATCGTTAAGGCTATACGAAAAGATACAAAGAGATCAAGATTTGGCATTGAAATTTACTCCAAGTGAAATAGAGTATTTAAAAAGAGGGAAAGTACCCAAAACATTGACTTGGCATTACCATCAAGATCTAGGAAGAATGCAAATTGTTAATTTCTTTGAACATGATGCAGCACCACATACAGGTGGGAGAGCAATCTGGGGTGGTGGCGTTCCAGGAAGGAAAGGTCATTTAGTAAAACAGATTTTGGAGGGAATTATGACATGGAAAAAGTAAATTGGCTATTTACAGAAGAATTAATTGAAGAAAAAATAATATCTAAGGTAGAGAAATCTTTTGGAGTAATCTTCCCACAAGATTATAAGGAATGTGTAATGAAGTATAATGGTGGATGTCCGGAACCAGATAACTTTAATTTTGAAAATGGAGGGGAAGGTGTAATAAATAATCTATTAAGTTTCACAAGTCAAGATATGAATATAGAGATGTTTTACGATCCAATACAGCCTGAGATAGAGGGGATTGTTCCTTTTGCAAGAGATCCTTTTGGAAATCTAATATGTTTTGACTATCGTGCGGATAAACTATCACCGACAATTGTATTTTGGGATCATGAGGAACAAGGAAAAGCAGCTATAGAGATAATTTGTAATACATTTTCAGAGCTATTAGATGGATTATATGATGAGTGAAAACCTATTTATAAAAAGTGAAGGAGAAATAAATATGAACTTTGAATATACGTTTCCTCCAACAGACCAGAGAGAAATTGAAAACTTAGAGGAGAAATATAATATTAAGTTGCCAGATGAGTATAGACAATTTTTATTATTGAATAATGGTGGGAAAGCGGAGAAAAGAAGATTTGTTACAAATGATGACGGAAAAGAAGGTACTGTCGAGTCTTCTATTGTACTGTTTTTTCCTTTAACTACTGAAACGAATCTTAATTTAGAAGAAATGTTTAACAAATATAACTTAGGGAAAGTAGTTCCTTCTCATTTTTTCCCAATTGGTTATAGCATAGGTGAAAGTTTAGTTTGTTTATTGCTCGAAGGAGAGGGGAAAGGTAATCTTTACTATTGCGATATGGATTATTTTGAACAAGATAATGAATTATTAGATGAAGATATAAAATTTATTGCAAAAGATTTTACAACATTTATAAAAGAACTTAAAGCACCACCGAAAAGTTAATGTGTTGTATCATGGGAATTTTGTATGAAAAAGGGATAAAAAAACATTGTGAAAATGAGCGGGAAATGTATAGATATATTTGAAAATATATCTATAAAAAACAATATAAAAGAGTACATCAACAAATAAAACTGTTGATGTACTCTTTTTATGGATTTGAGAACCAAATCGATAGCTTATAAGACAATATATTTCCATTGATTAAGAAAAATCATAGATAAAGAATATGAAGCATTAAGAAAAAAAAACACCGACAGCAAAAATAAGAAAACAAGTAAATAAAGGCTACAATAAAAAGATAGAAACGGAAGATCAAGCTCTTCCTGGAGAAACTTTTATAAGTTCACTAGAAGTAGATCATATTGTGTCTATGGACAAAATTGCAAGTATGGATGGTTTTGGTGATTTAACAAAAAAACAACAGTTAGAATTATTAAATAACCCAGAAAACTTTACAGGATTAAGCAAATCTGCAAACACTTCAAAGCAATCTAAATCGTATGAAGAATGGACACATTATAAAAAGGGAACACCAGATGAGATAGAAGTTAGTCCTGACTTTAGGAGCAAGATGATTACAAGAGAAAAACAGCTTGAAAGAATATTGCAAAAATAAATTAATGATTTTAACAAAGAATAATATAAAATAATATTAAAAAGGATGGGGAAAAAAATGAGTTCTAAGTTAGATATATTAAGAGAGTATAATGAAGATATTCAATTGATTAATGTAAATGAATTTAAGAATATAAACTCATCTTTAATTCCTGATTTATGGGTGGAAGTATTTAGTGAACATGATAGAGAAAAGAGAATCAAGAAAATTTTAAGTATATGGAAAAAATATGTAGATAATAATTTATCTAATACTATTGCTTACTTATCAGAATACCTTGAGGATATTGAACTGATGGTAAGTGAGGACACCTATTCAATTTTGTATACAATAAAAAATCAAGGTGGAGAAGATTTATATTATGAAGGAAGAAATCCTAAAGATAGTTTTAATAATGAGGAATTAGAATCTTCATGGAGAGAAATTCCTGAATCTATTAGGGACTTTTACGAAAATGTTCATAGTGGATTTTATGATTACACAAGTGAATCGATGGGATTGATGCCATTAGAAGCTATAACTTACTTTGGGGATGATGACTTAGAGTGGGGGATTATAGATGAATTGGAAGAACCTATACGGATTAATTTAAAAACATCTTTTGGATTCTTTAGTAATGGTATGGGGAGCTACATAGCTATAGATTATGAAAATTGTAAGAATAACAATGCTACTTTTTGGTCAGCTAAGAGTCAGCCTAAATATAATGTTCACTTTTGGAATTTTGTAGATGAATGGATTGCTATCGGTTTTGAATAAAAGGTTTTTAAAATTTTGATACAAAGTCTATAAACTTAAAGAGATTTTTAGGTTTAGAAAACAAAAAGGCCAGGAATTATTCGTGGCCTTCCTTTTTGGTTACTTGCATTTTTACATTTTCAATTTCACTTTCAAGATACTCGAAGTTTTGCATTACTTTATTCTCTAAGCTAGCATAACTAAATTGAACTTTTTTAAGGGTAGTAGCAATACCTTCTAATTGTTCTGTATTCTTTTCTAAGTTTATGAACAATTCTCTTTCTCGTCTATCTGAACGTTTGCGTTCTTCTACTAGTAGTTTGTAATGAATACCTCTTTCTTCTTTCATGTTTTTGGTTAAGGAACTAACCTGCTCTTTATGACTATCACTAACGCTTCGAACATACCCCATAACTTTAACAGACATGAAAATAACAAAGATTATAATAACGCAAAGTAGAGCCATGAAAGGTTTATCGCCATGAGTGAATTGATCGATTCATCTTGATAAGGTTTTACTTCTTCTGGTGTCGTGCAGCGACAATGAAGTAAACCCAAAAAGTTAGACACTTTTTGGGTTCATTTCAGAGTGCTTTTTTGTGTTTTAACGTGAAAATTTAAAAGAGAATTATAATTTTATAAGTGTATTAACTTTTAAATTTTATAGATTGTAAGGGCTATGAACAGTGTATGATGATAGTAGAGGGGAAAAATAAGGACCTGTTGCAAAGTTTGAAGAAAGCATAAACAGATTGGTAAATGAGGAAAAAGGAGTAGGAAGTAGCTAGCAATTGTTGAAATTCATTGCATGTTGAAAAAGCGGAGTCTCTTTGCAGACCTTTTCTGAGGTTAAGAATGGAACTAAGGGTACGGTTAAAGGTGGCTCTGGCAGTAACATTACAGACAATATCTCAAAAGAAATTAAAAAGTTAGATAAAGAAATAATAAGATTGAAAAAAGAGGGAAATGACAAAGAAGTCAAAAAATTAACGCGAGAAAGAAATAAATTAGCCAACAAGCTGGATACGAAAGATATTATTAGTGATCGTTATGACTTGGAGGTTCCAAAGGAGTATGAAAGAAAATCGATAATTCGAAATATTTTTCTCATGATAAAGGTGATTTTGGGGAAGAAGTGACAAAAATCTTAGCTAGACAAAATAATTTAGGTAAAGACGTTTCCGATCTATTCCAAGTGGGGAGAAATGGCATAGATGCAGCGTTCCTATCGGAAGGACCGCCGCCAAAGTTAACGATTATTGAATCGAAGGCATCAGATTCCGCTAGTTTTAGTTACTCGGATAAACAGAAAAAGGGCGGAAATGCCTACTTCCAAGACATGGTTAAAAGCAAAGATTCTAGGTATGCCAGTTTTAGAGGTAACTTAGCGGAACTGAGGAAGAAGAATCCTGGTCTACAATTCGATTTTATTAGAGTTGAAACAGATATCAAGATCACTGATATTGGATTCGGCGTTGATGAGTTACAGGTAAAGAACTGGAAGAAAATAGATTAATTCATAGGGAGGATACAATGATAAACCAAAAAAAGTTAGAAATGGCTTTTAAAAGATATAGCAAAAATTTTGTGGTTGGAATTAAATTTGAAGATGTTAAAGATGAATATAATGTTAGTAGAAGAGAGAATGAGGAAATCGTTGAGCAAAATGAAACAGAGATAGATCACATACTATTAATAAATCTAGGCCCAATTTCTTCATATCACTTGTCACTATGGAAAAATGATGTATTGATCAGCGGTGGAAACAATGTAGAAGGATTAAAGAACATGCAGAAAGTCTTATTTTACCAGTGCATGGGACAGGATCTCTATACAATCAGGTATCCTGGGATGATGGTGGAATATTCGTTTAGCGAAGTCGTCTTCACATTAATTCATTTTGCAATGTATGGATGGGAGAAAGAAGAAAATATATTATATGATTTTATGGCTCATCACTTCGGTGGACATTTAATGGATGCCAATGAAGAGGATAGACATATTTGGTTTTTGCTAGAGCTGTACTTGCAGTATAAAAATAAAACCATCATGGGAACGAATGAAAAATTGCATCTAGCCGTGATAAATAAGTTTAAGGAAGCTGAACTACAATACGATTTAATCCCTGAAGACCTGAACATTTATGATGAAGTGCTGGGACGTTGGTCGACTGGTGATTTAGAAGAAATAGAACATCTAATTTCGATCATGTCTCAGTATCATTCTGCATTAGCTTCTGAAATCGGACAGCTAGGTGAATTTGGTGATTTCGGATTCGGATTTTATCCTTATGAAATCTTATTCTTGATCCATGTAAGGAAACAACTAGGGTTGCCAGTACCTACTCAATTCGATAATTTTCTGATGAATACTCCAGAAGCGAAAATGGTATTTGGAGAACGTGAGCCATACCCTGAGTGGGACCCTGTGCTTCAGATGATCGATCAATTTTATCGTAAAAACTACCCGGAATATATTCCTAACAAGCATGGAGAATTATTTCAATAAAAGGGAGGAAGCTAATATGCCTAATCAAGGGATAGCGCAGATTATATTTCCTGATAGCAAGGATTTGGAAACGTTTTTGAAGGAGCAAGGAAGTTATGACTTACATGAAGACCTATTAAAATATGGATTGACGACGAAACAGTTTTTATACGTTGACTATAAAGGTGAACAATACCAAGAAATTGTCAATTTTATTCTTGATTACGAATTTGCCCACCAAATTGAATTAGCAACACAAGAAGAACTCGAGAAATTAGAAGCATTTCATTATGAATTTTTACCTAAAAAGATCAAGGAGGTCAACAAAATACTGTCACCAAAGGGGTATGGACTATTTTCATATCCAAATTCGGGCGACTTCTTCGCACTATTCATTGGAAAAATAGAGAATATAACAAAATTGCTGCAAGAAGAAGTGCTGCTTGATGATAGAATCCCTTTTCAAGAAAGGTGTATCAAGTTTTATAGATAGACCTAAGATCGTATGTCTTCAACCTTGACTCCGGTCAAGGTTTCTTTATAAGTTAATATCAAGATTGCATAGCTATCTAGAATGTGCAATTTTTGGCCATGTACGATTGTAATTACGCCATGTGTTACGGTGATCATTCATGTTCTTGCAAATCTATTTAAAACTTTTCGCATGAACATTAGTCAAAATAAAAAAGATGTTTTGAATTTGGAAGGCTTGATACTAGAAATAGAAAAATAAGTTGAGAGATGTGCCTATTTTGTGAGTTACTTGGACACTGACAAAGGTACATGCTCAATAAAGGAAGTCAATAGCAACGTTAGGAGAACGTAGTGGCTATTGACTTTTTTATTTTTACAACTGGGTTAGAATGAGGGTAAAACAATGCAACTCGTGCCAACAATCATAAATGTTGAATTTGGACATCTGGGTGGTGTAGGAGAGATAAACGTAGGAGCGTTTAAACCCGGAGGATTTGCTAATAGACATAAGGAGGAGCTTATAAAATGATTTTAAATGATCCAGTTTTCGGTGAACTTGAATATGAGTATGGTTGGGTTAAAGATACTACAATTCGTTTTTGGGGAAAAGAAACTGAGATAACTTTAATGATAGATGGGGAAGAGGAAGACAATTTTGATGAGGAACAATATGTAGCATATACTGCACTTATGCAAAATTGGGAACACTTACAACAGAACTTTTTACAATCAATATTAGACTATTACAAACAAAGAAGGCATAAATTAGGTTATGATATTGAAGTAAATGAAAATTATCCACTAGTTGAAACAATGGATCAAATATTAGAAATGATAGATTTAGACGGGATTGTTGTTCCTTATGGGGATTTGTGTGAAGGTAGAGACATTAGATTTACACTTAATTGTACATGGGATACAGAGAATGGGCTAGGAATTCGTATGTTAAATGAGATAGTAACTGAAGTAGATTACCAGAATATTGCGATTTAAGTGTAACTATTAATCAATAATACACATGGATTGGAACTTATCGGCATATGGAAATATAGACGAATAAAACAAACTTTTTTTGAAGTGTACAAAAAAAGAAAAGGTCATTTTGAAGAATTGGCCTTATGATGGTTTACCATCATAAGCTCTTGTTTGGACCTCCGTCCCTTGATACGATAAAATAAGACACACGAACTTAGGCGAGATGACATTTTAATGGGCAACGGGTGCAATGACATGGAACGCATAGTAAACTAACGAATGCACACAAGCTGGTGCGTTTTAAAGGTATTACTTGTCACGAGACACAAAAGGGTCATAATATGTTTACGATACAATGAAACTTACAAACTTAGAACGAACATAGACACTTAGAAAACAAACGAACTTAAAGCACTTGATTGTCACTTATGGCAACGAGTGTTTTTTGCGTTGTAGCATGAAAAGTGAAACGAGCGTTATAATTTTATAAGTGCACTAAGGGTACGGTTAAGGTTACTAAGGATGTAGACACAATTGATAATGGAGCTTATTAAAAAAAGAATATAGGAGATCCTCCAAAAGATATGTATGATCCACATGCACATCATATTCTATCTGAAAAAGGTCTTGGCCAGAAGCAAAAAGTACTTGTTCAAGAAGGTCAAGAAATATTAAGAAAATATGGTATTGACCCTATAATTGGTGAAGAAAATTTAGTTTGGGCGCCAAATAGAATTGCCGGACAACATAGTATTGCAGCTTTAGAGAATGTTGTAAATCAATTGAAAGCAGTTGATGCAGCAGGTGCAGATTTAGATGATATTATTGAAATACTAGAAGATCTTGGAAAACAAGCTACTTCTAGGAAATAGAAGTTAAAGGAGAAATTAATATGGATAAGACTCAATTTGCAAAAGATATTAGAAGTGCCATAAAAAGTGGTAAATTGGATACTTTAAGAGATTTACTTGAGAAAGAACCAGAAATGTTAACATGGATGACACCTTTTGGTACGTGGTTACATGTAGCGGCAGCTCATGGACATTTAGAGATAGTAGAATATCTTATTAATGCTGGAATAGATATTAATGCACAAGGTGGAACTTTCTCAACAAATGCTCTTGAAAGAGCGAATACAAAAGGACATTTAGAGATTGCTGAATATCTAATTAGTCGGAATGTAGAGATAGATATTAGTGAACCAGATAGAAATCCTCTGTTTGCTGCAATTTACGGTGGGCATTTGGAGATTGTTAAATTGTTAGTTGAGAACAATATAGATATATCTATAAAATACTCTGGTGACACCATGAAAGATATGGGAGCTTATGAATTTGCTATTGAAAGAGGGCAAACAGAGATTGCTGAATATTTAAAGCAGAAGATGGATGAAAAAAAATAGGCTGTTAAAAAGCACTTACTTCATGATGGTTGTATCATCATAGAGTATTATGCGCAATGATAGAATAGAAAAAGAAGTACGAGCTTAGGCGAGATGACATTCTACTATGCGATGAACATAAAGACATGGGATGATATGAAACTAACGAACTCGTACAAACTCGTAAGTTTTAACGTAGTAGTTGTCACGACATATTAAAGGCGTCATACTATTACTACAAAACTTACAAGTTTAATGCTACTTAAAAATAGATGAACTTAAAGCACTTGATTGTCAACTAAAGACAACAAGTGCTTTTTATTTAGAGATTACAACATAGGGTATGGGTAAAAGTAGTGCTGAAGTAAGTGAAGTTAAAACATTAGTGGACAAAGGAAATTAGTTTGCAAACGGAAGAAAAAATAGATTAAAGCCTGATATTAGGTATAAAACAGGAGAGTTTGACTATTTTTATGAAACCGATAGTCTTGGAAGAATTGAAAAATTTGAAACAGACAAGTTACCATTAACTGAAAGAGAGAAGAGATTATCACATAGTAAAAATACACTAGGAAAAGTAAAGGGAGAAGATAATGCGGGGCACGTAGAAGGTGATAGATTTGGTGGTTCGCCTAAAGTTGACAATTTAGTTTCGCAATTATCTGATGTTAATTTGAAGGAATATAAGAAGAATGGGCTGCAGCTTTGAAAGCAGACACCCCTAAAGAAGTAACTGTTGATGTTGAAATACTTTACGTTGGGAATGATATGCGTCCTGATAAATTTATAGTTAATTACTTTATTGATGGTAAGCCAGGGTTTAAAGTTATTGAAAATTAATCTAAGGAGTGAAAATTAGGATGAAAGAATTTGAAGATAGATTTAGTGAGTTACAAGGCGATATGATATCTATATGTATGGAATACGTTGAAGATAGGGCGGATAAAGTGTATGTTTATGCTTCACGTGAAGAAGGAATTATTTCAGGCAGTTTCTTTTATTGTATTAATAATAAGTATGTAGAATGTCATAAAGTGAATGATGCATTGGAGGACGGAGACGAAAGATATGATGTGTCTCCAAAAAGAATGCTTATGGTATTGCGTATAATATGTGAAGACATCGAAAAAATTGAAGAATTATGTAAAGAATATGAAAGAGACATGCCAACAGAGATGAAGTTAATATATGATACTAAGAGTGGAAGGTTTAAAGCTGAATACAAGTATAATTTAGTATATACTCATGACGAGATTAAAACGGCCGATCATATTGCTGATGAGTGGTTTGAAGAAGTGAAAAATAATAACCTTTAAATTGTTCAGGGTTAAAGATATATTCGAATTGATTTAGTTCATGATCACAAACACAAAATAAGTGACAAAGAACACGTTATTCATGATGACAGGCAAATGCGAGCTGAAAGAGAAATGGCACAAGAGACAAATGGACGTCATGTTGTGGCAATACCAAGTGATAAACCTGATTTGAATGGGATTCCTCCTCACCCAAGACCAAGTGGGCCTTTAGGACTAAAGAGTGAAATTTACTATACTGATCCAAGTAGCGGTAAAGTGACGCACAAATGGGGAGCTGATCCAACTCTACCTAGTGGGGGGTATGGATGAAACTGTGAATGAAAAATGTTATGTAACTTTATTTTTTTAATATTAAGGGAGGATATAAATGAAACCTAATTATTTTTCAATTTCAATGTACCCCACAGTATCTTTTAATCAGGAAGAGATACTTGGGCGTCTTTTGGATGTGTTTGAGTCAAATGAGAAATTTGCTCCTACTCATTGGGGCAACTGTGAAACGGTACGAGTAGAATATAATCGCGAGGAAATTATTGGGAAAGTGATCTCGGAGCGTAGGGTATCTGAAGTTCACCTCTATCGTGATAAATCTGTTAATTTTAGAGGGCGTTTTGAAGTTAACTTGAGCCATGGTTCATTTTTGAAGTTTGAGTTTCATAAATCTATACCCAAAAAATTGTGGCCGGATTTTTTTGATCTATCTGATCAAATCGCGGAAGTTGTGAAACCACTTTATGGAGTGGCGCAAATTTGTTGGCCAGTACCCTATCCGTGGAATACGGAACGTGAACGTTTACTTATGTGGATGAATATATCTTCACTACCTATACCAGTCAGGTTTCTTCCCAACGGTCCCTTGGGGCTAGGAGCTAGAACATATTTTGGTGATCATGTTTTAGACATGTTTGGTAGAGATTTGTTGTTAAATAGCCCAGCTGTGGTATCAGAACTGAATTGGGGGGGGATTTGCATGGATCTTTTAAAGAACCCATTAGAGGCTGATGGTGACATATTACTTGATAGTTGGTTACATGTGATGGAATATTTAGAACCAGCTCAAGTAATAGCTCTACCAAGTTTTGATGAGGATAGGATGGGTGTAACCTATTCTCCAAATGCTACTTGGAAGGACCAACTGAAAGGCTAAATGAAAGGAGGTAGTAATAATGAATGAGAAGAGTAATGATAGAATAAGAGTAATGGAAATATTAAATAGATCCCAATACAATGATGAGGTTATAGATCAGTTAGATATGAGTGATTTGGACCTTACTTTTTCAGATTTGTCAGAGGTAATGGGAGATCGTATTATGGCAAAACGGGTCATGTTAAGGGCTTCTTCATTAATGAGAGCATCGTTTCATGATTGTGATTTTGAGTTGGCTGATTTCAGAAGTTGTAATTTAGAGGAAATACACATTGCAGATTGTAGGTTTGGTGAAGCGAATTTCTCTAAAGCGAATATGAAATATGCAAAATTGAATATAAGTAGTTGTTTTGAAACATGTTTTGACGAAGTTGATTTTTCATATGGGGAACTAGTTGGAACAATTTTAAATCATGCAACTTTTCGCCATGCGAATTTATCTGGAATTGACGCTACACAGGCGTATTGTACTGGAACGGATTTTAGCAGTGCCAATCTTACAAATGGTAAATTTGAAAAGACGGATTTGGAAAATGCAAATTTATCAGAAGTAGATGCTAGAAATGCAGACTTTACAAATGCAGATTTAACAGGAGCAACCCTTTTAAATGGGGATTTTACGGATGCGGATTTTACCGGTGCTACACTGGACAATGTAGGTTGGACAGGAGCAAATGTAGAAGGAGCTAAGTTTGACGAAAATGTGAAGGAACAAGTGTTGAAAATGATATAGAAGTTTATTTTGAATCGTATGTAAACTTGGCAAATAAGTTTTAAAGTATTATTTGTCACAACATGTAAAGGGTGTCACACTGTCACTATAAAACTTGCAAACTTAAAGCACTTGATTGTCAACTAAAGACAACAAGTGCTTTTGATTTTGAGATTACAACATAGGGTACGGGTAAAAGTAGTGCTGAAGTAAGTGAAGTTAAAACATTAGTGGACAAAGGAAAACAGTTTACAAACGGTAGAAAAAATAGGTTGCAACCGAATATTAGGTATAAAACAGGGGAATACGACTATTTTTATGAAACAGATAACCTTGGAAGAATTGAAAAATTTGAAACAGATAAGCTACAATTAACTGAAAGAGAGAAGAGATTTTCACATAGTAAAAATACACCCGGTAAAGTCAAAGGACAAGACCATGCAGGACATTTGGCAGGTGATAGATTTGGAGGATCACCTAAAGTTGACAATTTGGTATCGCAATTATCTGATGTTAATTTGAAGCAATATAAGAAAATTGAAGAAGAATGGGCTGCAGCTTTGAAAGCAGCCCCCCCCTAAAGAAGTAACGGTTGATGTTGAAATAGTTTACGCTGGGAACGATATGCGTCCTGATAAATTTATAGTTAATTACACGATCGATGGTAATCCGGGATTCGAAGTTATTAAAAATTAATCTAAGGAGTGAAATGGTAGTATGAAAGAATTTGAAGATAAGTTTAGTGAATTGCAAGCGGATATGATATCTATATGTATGGAATATGTTGAAGATAGGGCTGATAAAGTATATGTTTATGCTTCACGTGAAGAAGGTATTATTTCAGGTAGATTCTTTTATTTAATTAATAATAAGTATGTAAAGCCTCATAAAGTGAATGATGCATTAGAGGATGGGGATGAAAAATATGATGTGTCTAGAGAACGTCAGTTTATGGTATTACGTATAATATGTGAAGATATCGAAAAAGTAGAAGAATTGTGCAAAGAATATGAACGAGACATGCCAACAGAGATGAAATTAATATATGATGTTAAGAGTGGTAATTTCAAAGCTGGGTACAAGTATGATTTAGTATATACGAATGATGATATTAAAACAGCAGATCATATTGCTGATGAGTGGTTTGAGGAAGTGAAAAATAATAACCTTTAAAAGGTTTACAGTAATAGTTATATCTAAGTTGAATGGACAATTCATGGTGGTTGTACCATCATGGGGCACTATATGCAATTCTAGAATAGAAAACGAAGTACGAGATTAAGCGAGATGACGTTTTAAGCACATGGAATGTATATGAAACTAATGAACTCGTACAAACTCGTAAGTTTTAATGCAATACTTGTCCCGATATATATAAGGTGTCATACTGTTACTACAAGATTTACAAAATTAACGATACTTAAAAACAAATGAACTTAAAGCACTTGATTGTCTATGATAGGCAACAAGTGCTTTTTTAATTGATTGGTATGCTTTAACTTCATAAATAGTTGGTAAGTTGGAAGAAGTAGCGGCATTCATGAATAAGTTGCCGAATAGTATGAAGAATGTCGTGGAGAAGATTAAAAATATTGAGATCCGGGATTTATTCCCTGAACCTTCGGCAGCTGACGTTGGGAGTGTAGGAGAAAGAAAAACACTTGGAGAGTTATTTTCTGTTGCTAAGAGTGAAACTAAGGTGCAAGTGCAAAATGCAAACCGGTTATCTGGGGAGAAACTTCCTGCAGAGGGGGTAGGAGAAGCTAATCCAAATATAGTTAGAACTAATATGTTGAAGGAGAAGTATTCACATCTCTCAGCAAGGCACTTTAAATTATGGACAATCATATACTGGTCAAGTATTTTTTAGAAATAATCAACCAATTACAGCATTTCCAATATGGGGGAGATAGATATGGCAAAAGTAAATATTAATATGCTAAGTAGCATATTAAAGTACATTGATATTAACTATATGACTGATGAGGAGAGTAACAGTGTTTATGCACTAGATATTAATGATGAGAAGAACCAAAAATATATTATTCGTACATTAATAGTTTCAGGTGTGGAATCTGATTATTCTGAAGGAGCCTTTAAGAGGGCTAAAGAAGTTATAGTAATGGGAATCGAAAACATTGAGGCTACTACTAAGATATTTCATCAGATGTCATTTCCTTTTGAAAGTGATATAGTAGATAAAAAAACTTTTCTTGAGATTATATACCAAGAATTATTTGAAGGAGGAGATGATTATTAGAAGATAAGTATAGTGGACCTGGCATATAGCATTTGAGGTATTTCACAACATATAATGGTTGAAGCCTCAAAGTTAAATAAAGACAAAGCAATTTTATTAAGCTAAGCATTAATAGAGAAAAAAGGTTATGATATTAAAGAGTTTTTAAGTAACCTAGTTTTTTAAGCATTCTTTTCAAGGATGCTTTTTAATTTGATTTTTAAAACGAAATGTAATTTCGTATTTTACTAACGTAAATAATATAATTCCACAAAAAAGTGTACCTTCATTTGTTCATAAAGTACGTTATGATCTATGTAAGATTTTTCTCATTTATTTTTCTTAAAGCATCTCGACTTCCCACGAGATGCTTTTTCCTTTTTAATGATTTTTGGTGTTAATTCATCCAACGAATAGCAATTATTTTGTATAATTCTAAAAAATTTGACCATTTATTGATATTCCCTTAACATTACCTTATGCATATATACGATATAGTAAGTAATCCTCTTTATCTTGACTCTATATATTTATTGTTTCCTTTTGCAAAATCCTTATGATAAGGGTTCTTTTTTGTTCCATTTGGCTTGGAATCTATTCAGAAATCTGTGGCCTTTTTCTTATTTCATTTTGACGGATATTTCCAATCATGTTTTTTCTTAGAAACAGTTGAAGAAACTACCCGGGGATCAGTCGGGATACGTGTCATTTAGAGTCAGCCATTATTTTATCAGAACTATGTGGGATATATTTTTTTAAAAGTATTGATGAAATAGTTAAGAATTCGCTGTTTTTTTCGCATAAAAAAAGAACCCACTATAAGATGGGTTCTTTAGGGGATTGTTTCGTTTAAAGAGTGATATGTCTAATAAACGTATAAAAGAAGATATAGATTACTACATATATGTACATTAAGAATTTCAATAATGGATTTAGGGCGATGTTGCCGTGCCCCAGAAAGAGAGGCGGATTAAATGGGCTTTCATGTAGATTTAAAGGAATTCCATGAAGTACTGGAAAAACTTCAAAAAGACACCAGTAAAACAAATAATCAACTTGAACAAGCCAAACAAGCATTGAATGGCATTATCCAGGCCGATGCCATGCAGGGTGAAACAGGGAAAGCGATTGTCAACGACATCAATAATAACCAAAATACAGTTGTGATTGGTTTGAAAGATACCAATGAATTACTTAGTATCGAAATGGCGCAAACCTTACAGGATTTTCAGTCAACAACGGGAGAAACTGATGAGAATGCGATTATTCTGGAAGATGCATTACTGCAAGCACAAAACAAACTTTCCAATCTCCAACCCAAGAAACATGAAATGGATAGTCGCATCTCTAATATTTACAACAGCGTAAGTGATTTGATTTCACTGAGTATGCCGAGCAGCCAGTTTGATGAAAAACTGGTTGCAGCCAGTAAAGAACTAGAGGATACGATTCAAAAAGTACAGCAATTTGAAAG